>JAOUEK010000072.1 GCA_029858755.1 Thermoleophilia bacterium | reverse complement strand
CGAAGGGGACCGTCCCCTTCGGGGACAGTCCCCGCGGTGACGGCCTCCGGTTCGTGGTCGCCCGCACGCTGATGCGCGATCGCGACGCCGCGCGTCGGCTCGCCGAGCGCACGCTGGAGGCGGTCGCGTGAGGGTGGCGCTGATCGGCGGCACCGGCGGCTTCGGCCGGGCACTGGCCCTCCGGCTCCGTGAAGCGGGCTACGACGTCGTCCTCGGCTCGAGGGACGCCGGTCGTGCCGCGTCGGTCGCCGCTGAGCTCGGGGTGGAGGGTGCCACGAACGCTGACGCCGCACGGGCGGCCGACCTCGTCGTGCTGACGACGAAGGCCGAGGGCGCCGTCGAGACCGCGCGCGAGCTGAGCGACGCGATCGGCACGACCCCTTTGCTCTCGGTCGCCGCAGAGCTGCGCTTCGCCGAGGAGGGCGTGCTCCCCACCGGGGAGGCGACGTCGATCGCCCAGCGCATCCAGGACGAGGTGGCCGGGCCCGTGATCGCCGGCCTCCACTCGCTCGCCGCGTCGAACCTCGGTGCCGAGGAGCCGCCGGACGAGGACGCGCTCGTCTGCGGGGACGACGCCGACGCGAAGGCGGCGGTGCTCGAGCTCGCGGCTCGGCTGACCACCGGACGCGCGGTCGACTGCGGCCCGCTCGCGAGCGCCCGCGCCCTCGAGGGCCTGACCGCGGTGATCGTGAACGTGAACAAGCGGTACAGGGCGCACGCCGGTGTGCGGCTCACGGGCCTGCGCTGACCCGTGGCACCATGAGCGGCGAGGTGCGGGTGATCCCGCTCCGGGGCATCCCGGAGCTGGAAGTGGGAGACGACCTCGCCGCCGAGCTTGCCGCTGCGATCGAGCGGGCGGGCGGCCTCGAGGCCGGCGACGTCGTCGTCGTCGCGCAGAAGGCAGTGTCCAAGGTCGAGGGTCGCGTCGTCTCGCTCGAGGACGTCGAGCCGAGCCCGCGCGCGCGGGAGCTCGCCGGCGAGGCCGGAGACCCGCGGCGCACCCAGGTGATCCTCGACGAGGCCCGCGTCGTCGTTCGCTCGCGCCCGCCGCTCGTGATCGCCGAGACCCGCCACGGGTTCGTGTGCGCCTCCGCCGGCGTCGACGCGTCGAACGCGAAGGGGCCGGGCACGGTCGTGCTCCTGCCGGTCGAACCGGATGCGAGCGCGGCCGGGCTCAGGGCACGTCTGGCAGAGCTCGGCGGGGTCGCCCCGGCCGTCGTCGTCAGCGACTCGTTCGGGCGCGCGTGGCGAACCGGGACGACCGACATCGCCCTCGGGGTAGCCGGTATGGCGCCGCTCCGAGACCTCCGTGGCGAGCCCGACGCAGCCGGGCAGGAGCTCCACACCACCCAGATCGCGGTTGCCGACGAGGTTGCTGGTGCTGCGGAGCTCGTGATGGGCAAGGCGTGCGGCATCCCGGCGGCGATCGTGCGTGGGGTCGATCTGCCCGTGGGCGCCGGGTCCGGGGCCGAGCTCGTGATGCCGCGCGAGCGCGATCTCTTCCGCTGAGCTCCTCGACGGCTCACGGGTGAGCACGCAGCGGGCCAGTGCTCCGCGCCCGCGCGCGGCCGGCGCTCGGCGCAGGAGCGCGTGCTGCTGGCCGGAGCGTGTTCCGCGGGAGCGGCCGCGGTGGCGGCCAGGGCTTCGCGGCGGCGCGCACCATCGGCAAGGTCGGGCCGGCGCTCACCGGAAGCGATCGACGCCGGGGGCCAGGCGTGCAGACGTTCCCCGTCGTCGTCCGCGCATCGATGTGAAGCCGAGCGCGTTCGTGCGAGGGGGCTACCGCAAAGGCGTGATGCCGCCGTTCGCGCCGCTTGCGAAGAAGCAGCTCGCGAACCTCGTCGCGTTTCCGTTCGGGGGCTGAGGCGCTCGTCTCCGCCCCGCGGGCGCGGTAGGCTGTTGCAGTGCGCAGCTACGCGATCTGGGGCACGTCCACGTCTCCCGGCCACGCTGAGTGGGTGCGCAGGATCGGCGCCGAGTTCGAGCGCGACGGCTTCGAGCTCGTCGCCGACGTGGCCGACGCTGACTTCGTGCTGAACATGTTCGACGCGCAGGACCCCAGGGCGTTCCGGCGCGCCTCGCGAGGAACCTACTCGGCCTCGTTCTACGAGCTTCCGGAGGCGCCCGACGACGTCCTGAAGACGAGCTACCCGATGCTCGTCCGCACGCTCGCGAACGTCGTCGTCCTCCACGTCCCTGGCGAGGGCGTCTGGTTCACGACGATGGAGCGCGGCACGTATCGCATCACGGACGATCCGGCCGACGTGTTCGAGAGGCTCGCGCCGCTCGCCAAGTCGAAGCTCGTGATCGACAACGAGTTCGTCCCCGACCTCGAGCCCGAGCTGTGGGACGGCGACGAGAACACCGCCGAGCTCGCGCTCGCCGGCAAGCGCATGGACGAGCTCGACCTGCTCCCCGCGCCGTTCCCGGTGCACGAGTACCTCTCGGAGCGCGACCTGCGCCACGTGATGCGCCTGTACCAGGTCGGCGGGCTCTCGTACGGCAACCTCTCGCAGCGCCTCGACGCGGATCGCTTCTGGATGAGCGCGAGCGGCGTCGACAAGTCGAAGCTCGAGCGCGTGGGGACCGACTTCCTGCTCGTCACCGGCTACGACGAGGCGAACGCGAGGATCGTGCTGAGCGTCCCGCCGGGGATCGAGCCTCGTCGGGTCTCCGTCGACGCGATCGAGCACTGGATGATCTACCAGGCCCATCCCGACGCGGGCGCGATCCTGCACGTCCACGCCTGGGTCGAGGGGATCCCGGCCACGGACATCAACTACCCGTGCGGCACGCAGGAGCTGGCCGAGTCGGTGGCGGAGCTGATCGCCAACGAGCCAGACCCCGCCCACGCCGTGATCGGTCTACGCAACCACGGCATCACCGCCACCGGGGACACGCTCACGGAGATCCTCGACCGGATCACCTCGCGCCTGCAGCGCCAGGTACCGATGACCTGAGGCTGGCTCGGCGACACTGGGTACGTCCGCTAGTGCTCTGCTCCGCCGGTCCGCCGGTCGTTCCGTACAGCGATCGCGCACAGAGCGGCGACCCCGAGGAACGCGACCAGGGAGAGGTACGGGATCGTCACGAACCCCCAGAGCTTGAACCAGATCACCTCGCACAGCGACCCCTGCTTGCAGAGAGCAGCCTGATCCGGAAACCACTCGAGCTGGTAGTGGTAGGCGGCGATCACCGCCCCGGCCAGCGAGAGCACGAGGCCGTAGAGGGCCGCGCGGCGATCGCGGCGCAGCGCGGCGAGCCCGAAGAGAACGACGAGCGGATACATCGCGATGCGCTGATACCAGCAGAGCGGGCAAGGGATGTAGCCGGCGACCTCCGAGAAGTACAGGCTCCCCGCCGTCGCCATCGTGGCGAGGACGAACGCCACCGGGAGCTCCCAACCGTCGAGCGCGTCGGCGGCGGCGGTGAGCGCCCGACCACCCGCGAGCTGGACGACACCGGCGACGACGAGGGCCGTGAGGCTCGCGAGAACGAGGGCCGCCGCGAGCGCGTAGAAGTTCTGGACGGTCTCTGTCACGAGCGCGGATGCCGTCCCTGCGCCTCGAAGGGGATCGGCCGGGGTGTCACCCGCGAAGGGCGTCGTCGAGGATCGGCTGGAACGCCGGGCCCTCGAGCGAGGTCGGCTGAACCTCGTACGGCTCGGCGTCGCCGATCTGCACGTAGAACCACGGCGTGCCCTGAACCCGGCGGTCGGCTGCCTCGGAGGCCACCCGGTCGATCTCCTCCTTGATCGCCGGCGTCTCGGCGTCGGCGAGCATCGTGTCCACGTCCAGGCCGTCGATCCTGCCTGCGAGCTCGCGGATCAGCCCGTCGCTGACCCAGCCGGAGTTCTCCCGTCCCTGGTTGGCGTAGAGCAGCTCGATCAACTGCCAGGCGCGATCCTGCTTGGCCGCTGCGAGGACCACCTTGAGCGCCTTGGTCGAGTCGTCGCCCAGGAACTCGAGCCCTCGGAAGTCGACCTTCACCTTCCCGGTGCGCACGTACTCGTCGACGATCGTCGGGAAGCCGGCCTCGGTGTAGCGCCTGCAGACGGGGCACTGGATGTCCTCGTACGTCAGCAGCGTGACCGTGGCCGCCGGGTCGCCGAGCACGGTGCCCTCCTGCGGGATCCCGTCGACGAGCGTCGTCGCTCCGGACGTGGGCCCCGTCGTCGCGCCGCCGTTGTCGTCGCCTCCGCTGAGCACGAGGCTGGCGACCACGAGGATCACGGCCACGACCGCGGCGCCACCGATCGCGAGCAGCAGCGTCCGATTGGCGAAGGGCCCGCCACCGTCCGGCTTGGTGCGTTTCTGCTTCGGCGACTTCGGCTTCGGGACAGGAGGCATTGTCGAAGTCTGCCTGCTCCGGCGTCGCCGACGTCGGAGAACCGGATAATCCCGGTGTGCACGAGGAGAGTCGGCACCGGGCGCTGGTCGGCGCGGGCATCGCGCTCACGTCTGAGCTCAACCTCGACGGCGTCCTGAACACGCTCGTGCGCGCGGCCGCGGAGATCGCGGGAGCACGCTATGCGGCGATCGGCATCCTGGACGACTCCGGGGAGGGCCTGGAGCGCTTCATCACACACGGGCTGACGGACGAGGAGGTGCGCGCGATCGGCGAGCCACCCACTGGTCGGGGCATCCTCGGGTTGCTCATCGACGATCCACGCCCCCTGCGGCTCCACGACCTGGGTAGCGACTCACGCTCGGTCGGCTTCCCGCAGAACCATCCGCCGATGCGCGCGTTCCTCGGCGTGCCGATTCAGCTGCGTACCGTCCCCTACGGGCGGCTCTACCTGACGGACAAGAGAGACGGCGCCGACTTCACCGAGGAGGACGAGGAGCTCGTCGGCCTGCTCGCGGCGCAGGCGGCGGTGGCGATCGAGAACGCCCGGCTCTACGAGCGGTCGACCGCTTGGTCGCGGCAGCTGCAGTCGCTCAGCGAGCTCGCCGTCGTGCTCGCCGGCGAGCTCGATCTCCCGCGTCAGCTGCAGCTGATCACCGTCCGGCTGCGGGCGCTGCTCAACGCCCGGCTCGTCGCTGTCGCTCTCGCGCGCCCCGACGGCACCCTCAGGATCGAGGCGGCAACGGACGAGAGCGCCGTGGGCACCGTCCTCGCGCGCGGCACCAAGAGCGCTGCCGTCCTCGAGCGTCGGCGGAGCGAGCGGGTCGACTCGGTCATGACCGATCCCGAGATCGACCAGGCGATCGCCGGCGACCTGGGTGCCCGCACCGAGCTGCTCGTGCCGCTCCTCGTCGGCGGCCGACCACTCGGCGTCCTCCTCGTGATCGACCGGAAGGGCGACGACCCGCGGTTCGACGACGACGACCTCCGGCTCGTGGAGACGTTCGCCCCTCATGCCGCGGTTGCCGTCGACCTGTCGCGACGTGTCGCGCGTGACGTCCTGACCCGCGCAGTCGCCGCGCAGGAGCTCGAGCGACGACACCTCGCCCGCGAGCTGCACGACGAGACCGGGCAGTCGCTCACGTCGATGCTGCTGGGCCTGGCGGCGGTCGAGAGCGCCGAGGACCGCGATGCGGCGGTGGTCGCCGTCGCGGACCTGCGCCGGCTCGTGGTTCACACCTTGCACGAGGTGCGACGGCTCGCCTTGGAGCTTCGCCCCACGGCGCTCGACGACTTCGGGCTGGTGCCCGCCCTGAAGCGGCTGGGCCAGTCGGCTCGGGAGCGGACCGGCCTCAACGTCCAGGTCGAGACGCGCCTCGGGCCCGACCGCCTGTCGGCGGAGGTCGAGACCGCGGTGTACCGCATCGTGCAGGAGGCGGTGACGAACGTGGTCAAGCACGCTCAGGCACGACACCTGAGCATCGTCCTCACGCGTCGCGGCGACGTGCTCGCCGGTGTGATCGAAGACGACGGACTCGGCTTCGACCCGGATCGCCCCGTCGAAGGCATCGGTCTGATCGGGATGCGCGAGCGCGTCGAGCTGCTGGACGGGCGCCTGACAATCGACTCGACACCCGGTGGCGGGACTACGCTTGTGCTGGAGTTGCCGCTTCCGTGAGCATCCGTGTCATCATCGTCGACGATCACGCCGTGGTCCGTGCGGGCCTGCGACTGCTACTCGACCGCGAGGAGGACATCGAGGTGGTCGCCGAGGCCGGCACGGCAGACGATGGCGTGCGCGCGGCACGGCTGGAGAAGCCAGACGTGGTGCTGCTCGACGTGGTGATGCCCGAGAAGAGCGGCCTCGAGGTCACGAACGAGATCGTCAAGGCCGCGAAGAAGGCGCGGATCCTCGTGCTCTCGATGCAGGACGACCCGAGCTACGTGCGCGAGGCATTTGCAGGCGGCGCCAGCGGCTACATGCTGAAGGAGGCGGCAGACGCCGAGCTCGTGCACGCGGTCCGCGAGGTGGCAGGGGGCGGGCGCTACGTGCACCCGACACTGGGCGCACGGCTCGCGCAGGCGGAGGTCGAGGAGGCGCGGCGGGCCGCCGACGATCCCCTCTCCGACCGCGAGCGCGAGGTGCTCCGGCTGCTCGCGTTGGGTCACACGAACCAGGAGATCGCGAAGCAACTCTTCATCTCGGTGCGAACGGCCGAGACGCACCGGGCGCACATCATGCAGAAGCTCGGGCTCGGAACGAGGGCGGAGCTCGTGCGCTACGCGCTCGCGAACGGCATGCTCGAAGAGGCCTGAGACCTCCGCTGGTCGCGCGCAGCCGTGGGCGCCGGCCGATGTCAGCGGGAGCCTGAGAGGCGCAGCCTTCCCGGCAACGGGCACAATGAGGACGTGGACGCACACGTGCGTGTCCATCGGGCGCTCGGGGACCCTTCACGGGCCCGCCTGCTCGACGTGCTTCGCGCCCAGGGAGAGCATCTCGACGCATCCGAGCTCGGCGACCGGGTCGGTCTCCACCCGAACACGGTGAGGGCGCACCTCGACGTGCTCGAGGACGCAGGGCTCGTGCGCTCGGAGGCTGAGCACCGCGACCGACCAGGGCGCCCCCGCCGGCTGTACACGGCCGTGCGCGAGCTCGCCGAGGACGAGCACGAGCATCTCGCCGCGGCGCTGGCGGGCGCTCTCGAGCCGATCGCCGAGGGCCCGAGGCTGGCCAAGTCGGCCGGCCTGGGGTGGGGGCGTCGGCTCGCCGAGGGCCTCGACGCACGGCTCGGGGAGGCAGACGGCGTCGGCAGGCTGGTGCAGATCCTCGACGCGGAGGGCTTCGTCCCCGAGCGTGACGGCGACGCGATCACGATGCACCGCTGCCCCTACGAGCACGTCGTGGAGGAGAGCCCGCGCGTCGTCTGCGCCTTCCACGCCGGGCTGATCACGGGCGCGCTCGACCGGCTCGGCGCAGGCGTCGAGCTCCGCGAGCTCCGCCCCGGGGCGGCGGTCGAAGGCTGCGTCGCAGCCCTCGGCGAGCGGGCTGACTAGCCCCGGCGCGTTTCAGCGGGCGGGCGCCGGGCCGTGTGGCTGGCCCGCGTGGTGCAGCTCGGGCTCGTGGTCGCGGTCTCGGACGACGAGGACCGGGATCGTCGAGCGGGAGATGACGGCGCTGGAGACGCTGCCGACGAGCAACGAGACGAGCGCCCCGTGCCCGTGCGAGCCGATCGCGATCATGCGGGCGCCGACCTCGTCCGCGTAGCGGCAGATCTGCTCGGGCGGGTCGCCGGCGGCCAGCTTCGTCTCGACCTCGACTCCCGCCGAGTGAGCGCGCTCCGCGGCGTCGCGGAGGGTCTGCTCGGCGTGCTCGCGCTCCGCCGTGAGGATGTCGTCGAGGACGGCGGCCGGCGGGTAGGCGAGACCGAAGTCGCCCTGGAGCGCACGCCACACGGTGATCGCGCAGATACGGTCGCCGCCCTCCAGCGCGAGCTCGATCGCCGTGTCGAGCGCGGCTCCGGCTGCCGCTGACCCATCGGTGGCGACGACGATCGCGCCCATGGCGAGATCGTGCGTGGCTCGGCCGCCGCGGGCATCAGGGGGCCTTCCCACCGGGTTGCGGCTTTTCCGCAACGACCGGGAGCGACGATCGGGTGGCCTCCGTCCTGCCGATCGGTTTAGAGTCTCCCCCGTGAGCGACACAGCGATCGTCATCACCGTGGCCTACTCGGTCACGG
>JAOUEK010000071.1 GCA_029858755.1 Thermoleophilia bacterium | reverse complement strand
CAGGCAGGCGAGGCGACAGGCGCTGTTCTTGCTCTACCAGTGGGACCTCACCGGGCTGCCGCTCGCGGAGCTGTTCGAGGGCGAGCCGGACGCCTTCGCGCTCGCCCTCGCCGAGGATGTCGCGCTCCGGGCCGAGGGGCTGGACAGCGTGATCTCGAACGCATCCGACGAATGGCCGGCCGACCGCCTCGGTACGCTCGAGCGCAACGTCCTGCGGATCGGTGTCTTCGAGCTCGAGGAGGGTACGGTGCCGCCCGAAGTGGCGATCAACGAAGCCGTCGTGTTGGCCAAGCGGTACGCGTCGGAGGACGCGGCCCGGCTGGTCAACGGCATCCTCGGGCGCGTCCAACGCGAGGTCGCCGCCCGGTGAGCGACTCGAACACCGCGCTGCAGCGTGCCGAGGAGCTGCTCGAGCGGCTCCGTCTGAAGATCGACCGCCTGGAGGCGCTCGCGGACGATGGCGGCGATGTCGACGAGGCGGTGGACGACCTGGCCGAGGTGGCGGAGATCGCGAAGGAGATCGAGGCCGAGGTCCAGCGTGCCAGGCAGGCCGCCGATGCAGGAGCCTGACGAGCTCCGGGAGCTCGTCGAGCGGGGGCTGGCGGAGCTCGCCCTGTCAGGCGAGCTCGGTGGGCTCGAGGTGCCCTCGCGCTACGCCCTCGCGGGTGGCGGCAAGCGCGTCCGGCCGACGCTGTGCCTGGCCGTGGCCGAGGCTGCGGGAGGGGACGTCGATGCGGCGCTGCCTGCCGCGCTCGCACTCGAGCTGGTTCACACCTTCTCGCTCGTCCACGACGACCTGCCGGCGATGGACGACGACGACGAGCGCCGCGGCCGGCCCAGCACGCACGTCGCCCACGGCGAAGGCGTGGCACTGCTCGCCGGCGACGCCCTGCTCGTCGAGGCGTTCCGGCTCGCGCTCTCGTACGAGGACGTCGACGTGGCCCGGGAGCTCGCCTCGGCGACGCAGGGGATGATCGGCGGGCAGTACCTGGACATCACGGGAGCCGACGCCGACCTGGAGCAGCTGCACCGGTTGAAGACCGGGCGGCTGTTCGCAGCCGCCGTCGGCCTCGGCCTCCGCGTCGCCCGGGTGCCGGAGCCGGAACAGGCGCCGTGGCGCGCGTTCGGCGACGAGCTCGGGCTGCTCTTCCAGGTCGTCGACGACGTCCTCGACGGGGACGGCTACGCGGCGCGCCTCGGGCCGGGAGGCGCCCAGACGGTCGCGGCGAGCACGGCCCAGCGCCTGCGCGACCGGCTGGCCGAGATCCCCGCCGACACCCGCGTGCTCCGCGCGCTCGTCGACGAGCTCGCGACGCGAACCTCGTAGCGCCACTGCCGGGCCGAGGCCACCCGGTCTCTGGTCCGGCGGGCACCGGCTGCGAGCGCCGTGCTTTGTGCTCGTCCCGGGGCCACCCCGTGCCTCCACCCGCGTCGAGCGTACCTCGGCGACCGCATCCGTGTCCGTCACGGGAATGCGCCGATCTCGTGCCGGTCTCTCCACAGACGGTGGACGCCGCCGCGAGGGAGCTCCTCGATCGCACGCGTGTCGATCCGCCAGCCGCCGGCGGTCACCAGTGTCAGGAACGAAGGCGCATGGCGGCGTCCCGGATCGGCGACGAGCGCTTCACCCCCTGGGGCGACGACCGCATCGAGGAGCTCGGCGAGCGGGGTGGCGTTCCGTTGCTCGTAGAGGACGTCGGCGGCGAGCACGAGGTCGAAGCGCCTGCCGCCGAGCGTATGAGGACGGCGCCAGTCGATCAGCTCGACCGACATCTCCGCTCCGTTCAGGCGCGCGTTCGCGGCCGCCAAGGGCAGCGCGTCCGGGGCCCAGTCGGTCGCGAGCACCCTCCCGCCCGCGAGAGCGGCTGCGATCGCCGGCAGCCCCAGGCCACAGCCGACCTCGAGCACGTCCCGGCCGCGGACGTCGAGCGCCGCGACGTGACGCGCGAGGGCGATGCCGGACGGCCAGAGCTCCGCCCAGTAGGGGAGGAACTCGTCGCCCGCGAACGCCTCTTCGTCGAGCAGGGCGTCCGCAGCTGCAGGGCGCTCGATCCGGAGCGACCGGCCACCGATCCGCACCTCGTCCACCACGGTGCTCACCGATGGGGAGAATGCCAGCGATGCGCAAGCGACTGGACGTGTTGCTCGTGGAGCGAGGGCTTGCCGAGACCCGCAGCAAGGCGCAGGCGCTCGTGCTGGCCGGTCGCGTTCCGGGCTACGACAAGCCGGGCACTCAGGTCGACGACGCCGTGGAGCTGAGCGTCGACGCCGGTCCGCCGTTCGTGTCCCGTGGCGGCGGGAAGCTCGCGCACGCGCTCGACGAGCTCGGCGTCGACCCCGCCGGTCGCGACTGCCTCGACGTCGGAGCGTCGACGGGCGGCTTCACGGATTGCCTGCTGCAACGTGGCGCCGCGCGCGTGATCGCGCTCGACGTCGGGTACGGGCAGCTTCACCCGCGACTCCGGGCAGACCGGCGCGTGGTCGTGCTCGAGCGCGTGAACGTCCGTCATCTCACCTCGCTCCCGTTCGCGCCCGCGCTCGTCGTGTGCGACGTCTCGTTCATCTCCGTGCGTACCGCGCTGCCGGCCGCGCTGCGGCTGGCAGCGCCAGGCTGGGAGGGGCTGGTGCTGGTCAAGCCGCAGTTCGAGGCCGAGCGCGGCGAGGCCCCGAAGGGGGTCGTGCGCGACCCCGAGGTGCGACGGCGGGTGCTCCGCGAGGTGTGCATGGCCGCACCGGAGTGGGGCGCACACGTGGTGGGAGTCGTAGACTCGGGTGTGCCCGGCCCGAAAGGCAACCGGGAGTTCTTCGTCCACCTGCGAGCGAGCGAGGACGTCACAGAGCTCGATGACATCGACCGCTGGATCGACCGTGCCGTCGGTTGAGCGGCGCCCAGTCCGTCGCGCCGGCGTCATGACCCACGGCAGCGCCGAGCAGATCGGCCCCGGCATCGCCCGCCTGCAGACGGTGGCACGGGAGTCCGGCGTCGACCTCTTCCTGTCCCCGGACGAGGCGGCCAAGCACGGAGTGGAGCGGACGGACGGAGACGGCGATCTCGACATCGTCGTCGTGCTCGGAGGCGATGGGACGATGCTGCGGGCGCTCACACGCCAGCTGGGCTCCGGCATCCCGGTGGTCGGCGTCAACTTCGGCCGCGTCGGCTTCCTCAGCGCGATGCGCCGAGATCAGCTCGAGGCGGGGCTGGGTCGGGTGTTCTCGGGCGAGTACGAGGTCGTCGAGCTGCCGACGATCGAGGTGGTGGCGGGCGACGTGCGCCACGTCGCGGTCAACGACGTGGTCGCCACGAGCGGCGCGCTCGGTCGCATGGTCGAGCTCGAGTGGGCGGTGGGCGGGGAGCCCCTGGGACGTGTTCCCTGCGACGGCGTGATCTGCTCGACGCCATCCGGCTCCACCGCCTACAACCTGTCGAACGGCGGCCCGGTGCTGATGTGGGGGATCGACGCGATGGCGCTCACGTTCGTGGCTCCGCACTCGCTCCACGCCCGCCCGCTCGTCGTGCCTCGCGGCCGCGACGTGCTCGTCTGGAACCGGACGACGACCGTCCCCGTGGCGGTGCTCGCCGACGGCCACCAGGTGGCGGAGGTGGCCCCGGGCGAGCGCGTGGACGTGCGGCTCGCCGAGGAGCGCTCGCTGCTCGCCACGCTCCCCGAGGCGACGTTCGTCAGCCGGTATCGCCAGAGCTTCTCCACCTGACCGGCCGGGTCGCGTCCGGCCGGGCCGCTGCCGGGTGCGGGCGGCGGGTCTACGATCACGACTGTGCTGCGTCGTCTCCGGATCGAGAACCTCGTCCTGATCCGCGAGGCGGAGCTGGTGCTCTCGCCAGGGCTGAACGCGGTCACGGGCGAGACGGGCGCCGGGAAGACGATCCTCGCGCAGGCGGTCGGCCTGCTCCTGGGGGCGAAGGGGGACGCGTCCGTCGTCGGCGAGGCGGGCGAGGAGGCCTACGTCGAGGCCGAGCTGGACGTGCCCGCGGGCTTCTTCGACGACGACCTGGCTGCGCTCGCGGAGCTGCGGCCCGCGGACGAGCCGGGGCTCGTCCTCTCACGGCGCGTCTTCGCCGACGGGCGCACCCGCGGCTACGCCTGGGGGCGCGCGATCGCGAGGGACGACCTGGCGGCCGCCGCGGAGCGGTTGATCGCGATGTCGGGGCAGTTCGAGCAGCGCCGTCTCGCGCGGGCCTCCTACCGCCTCGGCGTGCTCGACGCCTACTGCGGTGAGGAGCAGGAGCGCCGGCTGCAGGAGGCCCGCTCCGCGTGGCGCGAGCTCGCAGCCGCCCGGCAGCGATTCGACGAGCTGGCCCGCGACGGGGATGCGACCCGCGAGCGGCTCGCCGGGCTCGAGGCCCTGGTGGAGGACACCGGCGTCCTCGAGCCGGGCGAGGAGGACGCGCTGCGGGAGGCACGTGAACGGATCCGCCACGTCACGGAGCTCGGAGCGGGGGCGGTGGCGGCGAGGGAGGCGATCGAGCCGGAGGACGGAGTGGGCGCAGCCACGCTCGCCGCGACGGCGGAGCGAGCGCTCGCGCCGCTCGAGGGGCTCGCCCCCGAGCTCGGCCGGGCGGCCGCGGAGCTCCGCGACGTGACCGTCCGCCTGCGGGAGCTCTCCGCTGACCTCCGTCGGTTCGTCGAGGACCTCGACGCCGACCCGGCCCGGCTCGAGGAGCTCGAAGGGCGGCTCGAGCTCTGGGCCGACCTCAAGCGCCGATATCGCACGTCGTCCGGGGAGGAGCTGCTCGCGCGCCGCGACGCCGCCCGTGCCGAGCTCGACGCCCTCGCCGGGGGCGGCGACCCGGTGGCCGCGGCGGAGGCGGAGCTGGCCGAGGCCCGGGAGCGCATGGCGGCACTGGCCCGAGAGCTCGGCGACGCGCGCCGCACGGCGGCGGGCCCGTTCGCGGAGGCCGTCGCCGCCGAGCTGAGGGATCTGGGCATGGGGGAGGGCGAGTTCATGGTGCATGTGACAGAGCGAGAGCTCGGCCCGACGGGATCGGACGAGGCCGCGTTCCTCGCACGGCCGAACCTCGGGCTGCCGTTCGCGCCCGTGGCCTCGACCGCGTCCGGGGGCGAGCTGTCGCGGATCGCCCTCGCGATCGGCGTCGTGGCGGGTGGCGAGACGCTCGTCTTCGACGAGATCGACGCCGGCATCGGCGGCACCACCGCGCACCGCGTCGCCGAGACGCTGCAGCGGCTCGCCGGCCGGGCGCAGGTGGTGACGATCACGCACCTGCCGCAGATCGCGAGCGCAGCGGACACGCACTTCCGCGTCGAGAAGCTCCCGGGTGACCCGACGCACACGCGCATCGAGCGGCTGGACGACGCCGAGCGGCGGGCGGAGCTCGAGCGGATGCTCGGGGGCGAGGAGTTCCTGGCGCTCGTCGCGCGCGGCGAGCGCGGCCCAACGGTGGACGGATGAGCGTCCCCGACCGAGAGGAGATTCGCGGGCCCGCCCGGCTCGGGCGGAGGACGAAGCACCTCGTCAAGCGCCTGGCGCCGGGCGACATAGCCGTCGTCGACCACGCCGACCTCGATCGCGTCTCCGCCGAGGAGCTGGTCGAGGCGGGGGTCACGGCGGTCGTGAACGTCGCGCCGTCGAGCACGGGCCGCTTCCCGAACCCCGGGCCACTCCAGCTCGTCCGCGCCGGCGTACGGCTGGTGGACGCGCCCGGGGCCACGCTCTTCGACGAGCTCGGCGACGGCGAGACGGTGACGGTCCGAGGCGGGAGCGTCTGGCGCAACGGGAGGTGCCTGGCCGAGGGCGTCGAGCTCGAGCCGGCGGCGCTCGAGGCGGCGCTCGTCGAGCAGCGGCTGCGGGTGACCGGCGCGCTGGAGTCGTTCGCCGAGAACACCCTGCGCCACCTCCGGGAGGAGGCGCGGCTGCTCGCCGGCGAGATCGAGTTCCCAGCGCTGCGCACCCGGTTCCGCGAGCGTCAGGCGGTGGTCGTGGCCCGCGGGCCGGGCTACAGGCGCGACCTCGCGATCGTGCGCCCGTACATCCGCGACTTCGATCCGGTGCTCGTCGGTGTCGACGGCGGCGCCGACGCCCTGCTCGAGGCGGGGCTGCGGCCACACCTCGTCGTCGGCGACTTCGACTCCGTCTCCGACGCCGCGTTGCGCAGCGGCGCCGAGCTGCTGGTGCACGCGTACGCCGACGGGCGGGCGCCGGGCGCGGGACGGCTCGAGGCGCTCGGACTGCCGTACGCCACGGTTCGCGCCCCCGGGATCTCCGAGGACGTCGCCCTGCAGCTGGCCCACGCGCGCGGCGCGGAGCTGATCGTTGCCGTCGGCACCCACTTCAACCTCGTCGAGTTCCTCGAGCGCGAGCGCGACGGCATGGCCTCGACGTTCGTCACCCGCCTCAAGGTCGGCGAGGTGCTCGTCGACGCAAAGGGGGTCTCGCGGCTCGTGAGCCGCCGCATCGGCGTCTGGCCGCTCGTGGCGTTCGCGGCGACGGGGATCCTGGCGATCGTGGTCGCCGTCCTCGTCTCACCGGCGCTCCGGAACGTGATCGAAGCGCTGACGCGCGGCGTGGGCGACGCCCTCGGCCTGTAGGCCCTGGGCGTCGGCGGCGCCCACCCTCTGCGAGACTGCGCCCGGGTGTTCGACCTCCGCTACCACGTCGCCTCGCTCGCCGCGGTCTTCCTCGCGCTCGTGATCGGGATCCTCGTCGGGGTCGGGCTCTCGGGTCGGGGCTTCGTCGACGACGCTGAGCGGACGAACCTCAACAACCAGATCCGGGACCTGCGCGAGGAGCGGGCTGCCGCCGACGAGCTGCTCGACGCCGCCGAGCGGCGCGCACGCGCCATGCAGGACTTCGCGGCGGTGAGCTACTCGACCCTCGTCTCCCGACGCCTCGACGGCGTCTCGGTCGGACTCGTCTTTGCCGGCGAGGTCGACCGCAACGTCGACTTCGCCGTGCGTCAGGCGGTGACGGACGGCGGCGGTCGACTGCTGCGAACACGCGCGATCGTGCTCCCGCTGCCCGTCGAGGACCTCGAGGGAGCGCTGGCCGAGGACACCGCGCTCGTGCAGTACCTCGGGAAGGGCGGCCTGGGACGCCTCGGGCGGGACCTCGGCCGCGAGCTCGTGGCCGGCGGGCGGACGCCCCTCTGGGAGGTCGTGACGAGGCTGATCGTCGCGGAGCGGGGAGGCCCGGCTGCGCCTCCGGTCGACGCCGTGGTCGTCGTGCGCACCGAGCCCCCGCAGCGTGGGCCGACGGGCGAGTTCCTGACCGGGCTCTACACCGGCCTCGCGCGCTCGGCGGTGCCCGCCGTCGGAGTCGAGATCACGGGAACGGAGCCGAGCACCGTGCCCGTCTTCCAGCGTCACGGGCTCTCCACCGTCGACGGGGTGGAGACCCCGGCGGGGAGGCTCGCGCTGGTCCTGCTGCTCGCGGGGGGCCAGCCCGGCAGCTACGGGGTCGCGGCGACGGCGAACGACGGCGTCCTCCCCTCGCTCCCGGCGCCGGAGTGACAGATCGCCTCACCGTCCTCGTCGCCGCCCGGGACGAGGGGGAGCGCGTGGCCGAGACCGTGGCCCGGCTGCTCGGTAACCACCCCGGAGCCGAGGTGGTCGTCGCGGACGACGGCTCGCACGACGCCACCGCCGCCCTGGCGGAGCAGGCTGGCGCCCGCGTGGTGCGGCTTGCGCGCCGCGGGAAGGGGCAGGCGCTGACGGCGGCCGAGCGCACGTGCGCCCCCGGACGGCTGCTCCTCTGCGACGCCGACCTCCGCGGTGACCTGCGACCCGTGCTCGACCGTGGCGAGGACGTCGTCGTGGCGGCATTCGCCCGCCGCTCCGGTGCGGGCTTCGGGCTCGCGAAGCGGACGGCGCGCGGCCTGGTGCGCCACCTCGGCGGCGTCGACCTGCGGGAGCCGCTCTCGGGCCAGCGGGCCGTCTCGCCGAGGGCGCGCGCGGTCGTGTTCCCGGTGGCGGCGGGCTTCGGTGTCGAGACCCGCATGACGATCGACGCGGGCCGCGCGGGGCTCTCGGTGGTCGAGGTGGAGCTCGACCTCGAGCACCGGGCCACCGGGCTCGACCCCGCCGGAGCACTGCACCGGGCACGCCAGCTGCACGACCTGCTGCTCGCGTGCGGCCCGCAGGGGACGAGCTTCCGC
>JAOUEK010000070.1 GCA_029858755.1 Thermoleophilia bacterium | reverse complement strand
AACGGATGGGACGCCGGAGCGACGCTGGCCATGCCGGCGCTCAACCAGCTCGCGCGGCGCTGGTGGTGGACGCGCCTCGACCCGGGCTGGCGACCGCGCCCGGTCGACGAGTCGCAGGCGATCCTCGACGAGCTCGGGCTGACCGGCGCGTTCTGGGAGCTGCGCCCGGCCGGGTAGGCTTCGCCGTCAGGTGCCACCCGAGTACCCCACTGTCCTCGACCTCGTCGGGCACACGCCGGTCGTCCGCCTCACCTCGTTCGGCCGGGAGACGGGGGCAACGTTGCTCGCGAAGCTCGAGTTCCTCAACCCGGGCGGCTCGAACAAGGATCGCATCGGCCTCGCCATGATCGAGGCGGCCGAGCAGGACGGCCTGCTGCGACCGGGGGGCACGATCGTCGAGCCGACGTCGGGGAACACCGGGGTCGGGCTGGCAATCGCGGCGGCGCGGAAGGGCTACCGCTGCATCTTCGTGATGCCCGACAAGATGAGCCAGGAGAAGATCGCGACCCTGCGCGCCTATGGCGCAGAAGTCGTGATCACGCCGACCGCCGTCGACCACGACTCACCCGAGAGCTACTACTCGGTGTCCGACAGGCTCGCGGAGGAGATCCCGGGAGGCTTCAAGCCCGACCAGTACTCAAACCTCGCGAACCCGGACGCCCACTACCGGACGACGGGGCCCGAGCTGTGGGAGCAAACCGGCGGCGGCGAGGTGGACGCGATCGTGATCTCCGTCGGCACAGGCGGCTCGATCACCGGCGTCGGCCGCTACTTCAAGGAGCGTGGCTCGAAGGCCCTGATCGTCGGCGCCGACCCCGAGGGCTCGGTGTTCACGGCCGACGCCGAGCACCCGATGCACCCGTACCTCGTCGAGGGGATCGGCAAGGACACGTGGCCGCGGACGCTCGACCGGGAAGTGGTCGACGAGTGGATCCGCGTCTCCGACCGCGACTCGTTCGTCACCGCGCGCCGGCTGGCCCGCGAGGAGGGGCTGTTGGTCGGCGGGTCGTGCGGCTCCACGGCGTGGGCCGCGCTTCAGATCGCCCGACGCCTCGGCGAGGGCGCCCGCGTGCTGATGACCTTCCCCGACGGCGGGCGCTCGTACCTGTCGAAGTTCTACGACGACAACTGGATGATCCAGTACGGCTTCCTCGAGCGCCGCTCCCCGGCGCCGACCGTCGACGCCGTCGTGCGCTTGAAGCGCGAGCCCGGCCACGACCTGCCGCCGCTCGTCGTCGTCGGCGCGCACAGCAAGGTGGGCGCCGCGATCGACCTGATGCAGCGGTACGGGATCTCCCAGCTGCCGGTCGTGCGGGACGAGCCGGTCGAGTCGCTCGCCGACGTGATCGGCTCCATCCAGGAGCGGGCGCTCCTCGACCGCGTGTTCAAGAGCTCGGATGCGCTCAACGAGGACGTCGCCGTGGCCATGCAGCCGCCGCTCGCCACCGTCGATGCAACGGCGTCGCTCGACGACGTGTTCGCCGACCTCTCCGGCCCGAGCGCGGCGGTGGTGGTCGCCATCGCCGGCCGGCCGGCGGCGATCCTCACCCGCTCCGACCTCCTGGAGTTCCTCGCGCATCAGCGCACGCAGGTCGCGTCGTCGTGACCGTCAGCGGGCCCTGACGGGCGCCGCCGCCTCGCCCGCCGGCGCGGGGCGGGCCTCCTGGCGGACGGTGACGACGACGGCGCCGATGATCAACGCCGCGCCGACCGCCACCGTGGCGGACGGGCGCTCCCCGAGCAGCGCCGCGCCGAGCGCGATCGCGACCAACGGGTTGACGTACTGGTGCGTCACCACCTGCGAGATCGGCGCGTTGCCGAGCAGCCAGACGTAGGCGCTGAAGCCGACGACGGAGCCGGCGACGGCGAGGTACAGCCATGCGGCGAGCGGCCCGGCCTGGAGCGCGCCGTCGCCCAGGTCGCGCCACTCCCCGAGCGCGGTACCGAGCGCGACCAGCACCACGCCTCCACCGAGCATCTCGTAGGTGGTGGCGACGAAGGGGTCGGCCGGCAGGCGGACGCGCCGGGAGATGAACGAGCCGCGTGACCAGCAGAGCGACGCGAAGAGCATCACCACCAGGCCGACGGCGGCCGAGCCCCCGTCGAAGCCGCCGGGCACCACGATCAGGGCGAGCCCGAGGAGGCCCACGGCGGCGGCGGCGACGGTCTGCGGGGCGACCCGGTCACGCGCCAGCGTGCGCCAGACCACGATCTGCAGCGGCACCGAGCCGGCGATCATCGCCGCCACGCTCGAGTCGATCCGGGTCTCGGCGACGTGCACCAGGCCGACGCCGCACGCGAGCAGCAAGACGCCCAGGCCGGCAGCGGCGAGCGCCTCTCTCCGCGTCGTGCGCAGCGACCGGCCGAGCAGGCCGAGGATGCCTGCGAGAATCGCCGAGGCCAGCAGGAAGCGCGTGCCCGCGGTGAGCACCGGTGGCAGCGTGCGGACGGCGAGCTTGATCCCGAGGTACGTCGAGCCCCAGACCACGTAGACGGTGGCCAGGGCGAGCCAGAGCTTGGCCGAGGGCGAGCGCATACTCATGAAACGTCCCAACGACCACGGAGGTGAGGTGCTTCCTGCGCACGGGTCGGCAGTGCCCGGGGGGAGGCGTCAGCCTCACCCTGCCGTGGGCAGTGGACACCGGGGGTCTGACTGACGTCAGACCCGTGCGAACGGCGTTCGCCTTGCCTAGGCGAGCGCCCGCTCGCGGCCGACGAAGCTCGCGGTGTGGCCACGCTCGTTTGCGGTCGCGAGCTCCGCCTCGTCCAGCGCGCCGATCCGCCGGAGGAGCTCCAGCTCGTCGCGCAGGTGCGTCCGCATCATCTCCGGGCCGTCGGTCGCGATCGTGAACGCGACGTCGTGATCGACGAACCGCCGGATCGTTCGACGAACGGCATCCTCGTCCGGGAGCGCCTTCGTGAGCAGGTTCGACGTGGGGCAGATCTCCAGCACCACGCCTGCATCGCGCAGCAGGCTCATCAGCTCCGCGTCCTCCGCGGCGAGGATGCCGTGGCCGATGCGGTCGGGGCGAAGCCGCTCCACCACCTCGCCGATCTCCTCCCTGCCGTACGCGCCCCCTTCCTCGCCGACGTGGATCGTGATTCCCAGCCCGGCCTCGCGGGCGGTCTCGACCATCGGCGCCACCTGCGTGTAGTCGTAACGGGCGCCGCCCGGCCGCGGCCCGGCGATGTCGACGCCGACGATGCCGCGCTCGGCCCAGTGGATCGCCTTCTCCACGATCACCTCGTTCTGCCGGCGGTCGAAGGTGCGATCCATCATCAGGATCAGCCCTGCCCGCACCTGCGGGTACTCGAGGCGCGCCCGGTCGAGCCCGCGCACCGCGGCGAGGATGATGTGGTCGAGGTCGCGCTCGCCGCCCCTGTTGCGCTTCATGGGGTTGAAGCGGAGCTCGAGCGTCGTGATCCCCTGCGACCGGTAGGCGCCGCCGATCGCCCCGTGCACCGAGCGCTCGACGGCGAGCGGCGAGGACTGGATCAGCTCCGTCCAGTGGTAGATCGCGTCGAGGGCGTCGAGGCTCTCGACTCCGCGTGGGTCGCTGACGGTGACGAGCGCGTCGAACTCCCAGTAGTCCTTCACCGGCAGGGCGATCCCCTGCTCGTGCGCGAGGCTCCAGAGCGCGTCCGAGGCGACCGAGCCGCCGAGATGGGTGTGCAGCTCGGCGAGCCCGTTCCGCGCGTCTGTCATCGCGCGACGAGTGTAGTCGTCTTGCGCGCACCCAGCGTCATCGTGTCGGACTTCAGTCCGACACGGTTGTCCAGCGCCGTCGGATACCGGCCCGGCTACTCCCAGCGGCGCGAGAGGCGGAAGGCCGCGTTGATCAGGCCGACGTGGCTGTACGTCTGCGGGAAGTTCCCGCTCTGCTCCTTCGTCTCGGGCAGGATGTCCTCGCTGTACAGCCCGAGCCCGTTGTGCAGCGTGAGCAGGTGATCGAACAGGCCGCGTCCCTCCTCGGAGCGGCCGAGCAGGGCGAGCGCCTCCGTGAGCCAGAACGAGCAGACGGTGAACGCGGCCACCGGGCGGCCGAAGTCGTCCGGCGCCGAGTAGCGCTTGAGCAGGTCCCCGTTGATGCGGAGGGTGCGCTGGATCGTATGCACGTGCCGCTCGGCGCGGGGATCGCCTGCCTCGAGGAAGCCGAGCTGCACCGCCAGCAGCATCACTGCGTCGAGGTGCTTCTCGCCCGCCGCCTGCGTGAGGGCGCCGACCTCCTCGTCCCAGAAGCGCTCGTCGAGGATCCGCCCCGCCTGCTCCATGAGCGCGTTCGCCCGAGCCGCGAGCGCGGCGTCGTCGAGCGCGTGCGCCACCTCCACCGCGCGCTGCGCGCCTGCCCAGTGAGCGAGGAGCGAGAACCCGTGCAGCTTGCGCGTCCCCCGGAGCTCCCAGGGGCCGGCGTCCGGCTCCTCGAGCCTGCGCTCGATCTGCTCGAGGAGCTTGCCGACCAGCCCCAGAGCCGTTCGTGGAGCGATGTCGCCGGCGAAGCGCGCGTCCAGGAAGAGTCGGCTGACGGCGAGGATCATCTCCCCGTACACGTCGTTCTGGACGTGCTCGAAGGCCTGGTTGCCGACGCGCACCGGCTGCTCGCCGCGATAGCCGGCCAGGTGCGGCACCTCCCACTCGGGGGCGCTCGCGCTGCCGGAGATCGTGTACACGGGCTGTAGCTCCCCCGCCCGCTCCTCGGCGAGGTTCCGGAGGTAGACGAGGAAGCGCTCCATCTCGTCGTTCGAGCCGAGCCGCTCGAGCGCGTTCAGCGTGAAGTACGCGTCGCGCAGCCAGCAGTAGCGGTAGTCCCAGGTGCGACCGGAGCCCGGGTGCTCCGGAAGGCTCGTCGTCGTCGCCGCGAGCAGCGCGCCCGTGTCCTCGTACTGGTGCAGCTTGAGCACGAGCGCCGAGCGGATCACCTCGCGCTGGTAGTCGCGCGGCGTGCGCGTGCCCTTCACCCAGCGTCGCCAGTAGTCGATCGTGCGCTCGAGGAACCGCTCCGCCGTCTCCTCGAGCCCCGTCTCCAGGGGCTCGCCCCAGGTGAGCACGATGTGGTGGTCGCGCTCGACGAGGAAGGGCCGCTCCTCCTCGACGTACGCCAGCGGCACGTTCGTGGTCAGACGCACCGGCGCGGGCAGGTCGGTGTACTGGATGTGGTTCGAACCGTGCCACGAGCGCGTCTCGGTGGCGCCGTAGTCGTAGACGGGCCGGCAGCGCAGGCGGACGCGGGGCTCCCCGTCGAGCCGGCGGAGGATGCGCACGAGCATCAGCGGCTTGAAGTGCCGGTCGTAGAGGGCGAAGCGTGGCGCGAAGTCGAGCAGCTCGAAGCTGCCGCTCGGGCCTCTGAAGGTCGTCTTGAGGACATTCGTGTTCTCGACGTACTCCTGGGAGACGTCGTCCGCGCCGAGCCCCTCGACCACGTTCACGCCGCCGCGCTCGCGATCGAGGAGCGGCCCGAAGACGAAGCTCGAGTCCGGCCGCGGCCAGCACAGCCACTCCACCGAGCCGCGATCGAGCAGCGCGCTGTACGAGCAGTTCCCGATGATTCCCAGTCCGTGTGCCATCTAGAGTCCTGAATGACGCCGTTCGACACGGGGAGGTGCAATCCCGCATGACGGTGGAGCGGAATCGTGCGCAGGAGCGCGGCGATGTGGTCGTGGTATCCAATCGGCTCCCGGTCCGGCTCGTGCCGGGCGCGCGCACGCCACGGTTCGAGCCGAGCGCCGGCGGGCTCGTCTCGGCGCTCAAGGGCGTCGAGGGCGTCGCTGGCTGGGTCGGTTGGCCCGGCGCGCCCGTCGCCGCCGGAGCGAGGCGGCAGGTCACGCACGCCCTCGCCGAGCAGGCGCTGCACCCGGTCTTCCTCGACGCGGACGAGGTGGAGGGGTTCTACGGGCGCATCTGCAACGACACGCTGTGGCCGCTGTTCCACTACTTCGTCGACCGGCTGCGGATCACGGAGGCGTCGTGGGAGCACTACGTCGCGGTCAACCGGCGCTTCGCCGAGGCGGCGCTCGCCGTCGCCGCGGAGGGTGCCCGCGTCTGGGTGCACGACTTCCACCTGATGCTGGTGCCGGCGATGCTCCGCGCCGAGCGGCGCGACCTCGCCGTTGGCTTCTTCCTCCACATTCCCTTCCCGTCGAGCGAGGTCTACCGGCTGCTCCCCGCCCGCGAGGAGGTGCTCCGGGGGCTGCTGGGTGCCGACTACCTCGGCTTCCAGACGGCAGACGACGCGCGCCACTTCCGGTCCGCGTGCCTGCGCATCCTCGGGCTCGACTCGCAGCCCGACTCGGTGCAGATCGACGGCAGGGCGGTCGGCATCGGCATCGACCCGATCGGCATCGACACCGTCAGCTTCCGGGACGCGGCGCGCGATCCCGAGACCGCCGACGTGCTTGCGGAGTTCGAGCGCCGCTACGAGGGGCAGACGCTCGTGCTCGGCGTGGAGCGCCTCGACTACACGAAGGGCGTGCTGCAGAAGCTGCGCGCGTTCGAGCACTACCTGGAGCAGGACCCGGAGCGGTCGCGTACGACCACCCTGCTCCAGGTGCTCGTCCCCTCGCGGCTGGAGAGCCCGGAGGTGCAGGCCCAGCGCGACGAGATCGAGCGCCTCGTGGCGGCGATCAACGGCCGCTTCGGCCGGCCGGGGATCACGCCGGTGGAGTACATCCACCGCTCGATCTCGCGCTCCGAGCTCGTCGCCACCTATCGGCGCGCCGACGTGATGCTGATCACGTCGCTGCGCGACGGGATGAACCTCGTGGCCCAGGAGTTCGCGTTCTGCCAGACCGTGCCCGGGCTCCCGCGGCGCTGGAACGGCGTGCTGCTGCTCAGCGAGCTCGCGGGAGCCGCGCAGGTGCTCCCCGGCGCCGTCCTCGTCAACCCGTGGCACGTGGGCGGCATCGTGGAGCGTCTCGCGGAGGCGGCGGTGCTCACGCAGGAGGAGCGGAAAGCGCGGCTCGAGACGATGGCCAGCCGGGTGGCGCAGCTCGACAGCCGCCGGTGGGCGGCCACGTTCCTCTCGCGGCTCGACACGTGGGCGCGGAGGCGCCGACGGAGCCGCGTGGCGACGCCGCTCTCGGAGGCCTCGCGCCGGCGCCTCGTGAAGCGGTTCGCTCGTGCCCGCAAGCGGACGATCCTGCTCGACTACGACGGCACGCTGCGCGAGCTGACCGCCCATCCGGAGCTGGCCTCGCCGACGGCGGAGATCCTCGACCTGCTGGTCGACCTCTCGGCGCTCCCGGGGACGCAGGTGCACCTCGTCAGCGGCCGCGACCGCGCCACGCTCGGGCGCTGGTTCGGGTCGCTGCCGGTGTGGCTCTCGGCCGAGCACGGCTTCGTCGAGCGTGTGCCGGGCGGCGCCTGGCGGCAGCTGCTCGACGTCGACCTCAAGTGGCTCCCGAGAATGGAGCGCGTGCTGCGGCGCGTCGCGTCGGAGGTGCCCGGCACGCACGTCGAGCGGAAGGCCTGCGCGGTCGCCTGGCACTACCGCCAGGCCGAGCCCGAGTACGGCGCCTGGCGGGCCAAGGAGCTGCTGCTGATGGTGGAGCAGCTGCTCCCGGGCGTCCCCGCGGAGATCCTGCTCGGGCACCGTGTCGTCGAGGTGAGGGCGGTCGGGGTCAACAAGGGCGTCTACGTGGCGCGCCTCTTCCCGCACGGGCGCGAGCACAACCACCTGGTTCTGGCGATCGGCGACGACCAGACCGACCAGGAGATGTACGCCGCGCTGCCACCCGGCTCGTCGAGCCTCCATGTCGGCACCGGGCATCCGCTCGGGCCTACCCGGCACCAGCACCAGCTGCCCGACCCGGAGAGCGCGCGTGCGCTGCTCCGCGAGCTCGTCGACGTCGTGCGCCCCACGGCCTGAGTCGTCAGATCGCGTCTGCCACGAAGGCGCGGAGCCGGGGGATCCACGCCGGGTCGAGCATGTGCGGGACGGGCGACTCGAGCCAGGTGACGGCTGCGCCCCCCGCCTCCAGCGCATCGCGCGCCTCCCGACCGAGCACCGCCGGGATCACCGGGTCGAGGGCTCCGTGCGCGATCGCGACGGGCACGCCCGCGAGCTGTGACAGATCGAGAGGCCAGTCGTCGACGCGGGGCAGGAACCCGGAGAGCGCGATCACGGCGGCCGGCGGCGGGCGCCCCGGGGCGAGCGTCAGCGCCCA
>JAOUEK010000069.1 GCA_029858755.1 Thermoleophilia bacterium | reverse complement strand
CTGCGTGCTGTACGAGTGCCTGGTCGGCCAGCCCCCCTTCCGGCGCGACTCGGAGCTCGCGGTCGTGTTCGCGCACCTCGAGACCGAGCCGCCTGCGCCGAGCGCCGAGCGACCGGAGCTGCCACCCGCCCTCGACGCGGTGATCGCCAAAGCGCTCGCGAAGGAGCCGGAGCAGCGCCACGGGAGCTGCCGTGAGCTCGTCCAGGCGGCGCTCGCGGTCTCGGTCGACGAGGCGAGCCGCCTGCTCGTGGAAGTCGCCTCGCGCGCCGCCGCGGGCCGCAGCGACCTCGGAGTGGCCGAGGTCGAGCTCGCGGACAGGGTGATCGACCTGCAGCATGCTCGCGAGCAGGCGAGGATGCTCGCCGGCCCGGCCACGCCGACCCGCATCGCGGCCGAGGGCGTGTGCCCGTTCAAGGGCCTCGCGAGCTTCGAGCCCGTCGACGCCGAGTACTACTTCGGCCGCGAGCGGCTCGTCGCGGAGCTGGTCGCCCACCTCGTCGGAACGGGGCTCCTCGCCATCGTCGGCCCCTCCGGGAGCGGCAAGTCGTCGGTGCTTCGTGCAGGCCTGCTCCCGGCTCTCGCCGGAGGTGTCCTGCCCGGGAGCGAGCGCTGGCGGCGCCTGCTGCTGCGCCCCGGCGAGTGCCCGCTGGAGGAGCTTCGTCGCGTCCTGGTCTCGGGGGCACGTGACCCCCTCGCCGAGGCGCTCGACGCGCTGCCCGCCGACGGGCGCCTGCTCCTCGCCGTCGACCAGCTCGAAGAGCTCTTCACCGCCTGCCGCTCGGACGCCGAGCGCGCCGCCTTCGCCGACGCGCTGACCCGCGCGGCCGGCGATCCGCATGGTCGCGCCCTCGTCGTGGTCGCGCTGCGCGCGGACTTCTACGGGCGCTTCGCCGCGTATCCCGAGCTCGCCGCGCTGCTGGGCGCCAACCAGGTCCTGGTCGGGCCCATGCAGGCCTCGGAGCTTCGGCGTGCCGTCGAGCTCCCCGCCGGCCGGGTGGGGCTGCGCGTCGAGCCGGAGCTGGCCGACGTGCTCGTCGCCGACGTCGAGGGCGAGCCGGGCGCCCTCCCCCTGCTCTCGACGGCGCTGCTCGAGCTCTGGCAGAAGCGGGAGGACACCACCCTCGCGCTCGCCGCGTACCACGAGTCCGGCGGGGTGCACGGCGCCGTGGCACGGCTGGCAGAGGGCACGTACGGACGCATCGCCGATGGCCGCAAGCCGCTCGTCCGCGCCCTCATGCTGCGACTCGTCGGCGAGGACGAGGGCGACACGCCGGTGCGCCGTCGCGCCCCTCTCGCGGAGCTCGAGCTCGAGCGCCACGACGACGTGCGCGAGGTGCTCGCGACGCTCGCCGACAGTCGCCTCGTCACCGTGTCCGAGGGCGGTGTCGAGGTCGCTCACGAGGCCCTGCTCCGTGAGTGGCCGCGCCTGTGCGAGTGGATCGACGACGACGCCGAGGGGCGCCGGCTGCGCCGCCACGTCACACAGGCCGCGGCCGAGTGGGACGCGGCAGGCCGCGAGGAGGGCGAGCTCTACCGGGGCGTCCGGCTCGCCGCAGCGCTCGACTGGAGCACGAAGCACGCGCTCGACCTCAACGACCTCGAGCGCGAGTTCGTGACCGCGAGCCGTGCGGCGTCGGAGCGCGAGACGAGGCGCGTCCGGCGCACCACCCGGCGACTGCGGGGGCTGCTCGCGACCGTGGCGGCCCTGCTCGCCGCGGCGGTCGTCGGTGGACTGCTCGCGCTCGTGCAGCGCGGCGAGGCTCGTGAAGCCGCGACCGCGCAGCTCGCCCAGCGCCTCGGTGCGCAGGCGCTCGTCGAGGAGGACCTCGACCTCTCGCTGCTGCTCTCCCGCCAGGCGGTGGCGATCGACGACTCGCCGCAGACCCGCGGCTACCTGCTCGCGGCGCTCCAGCGCAGCCCTGCTGCGATCGGGATCATGCACGGCTCCGGTGGCACGAGCGTCCTGCGGGGGCTCGCCGTCAGCCCCGACGGACAGACGCTCGCCGTCGCGGACTCCGAGGTCGGGTTGCTGCTGTTCGACACCACGACCATCGAGCAGATCGACAAGGCGACCAACGCGCTCACGGCGGAGGCGGTGGCGTTCAGCCCGGACGGAGCCACGGTCGCGTTCGGCGGCACCGGCTACATCGGTCTCGTCGACGCGGGTACGCGGGAGCGGTTGGCGGACGCCCGAATCGACGGCGGTGCTGCGCGCATCGAATTCTCGGCCGACGGCTCCCGACTCGTCGTGGTGGAGTCACGGGGCGAGGCCGGTCCGGCCTCGATCGTCGTGCGAGACGCTTCCACGCTGCGCCCGATCGGCTCCCCGATCCGACCGGACGGCTTCGGCGGCACGTACCTCGCCGAGTACTGGACCGAACCGGCGGTCGCGCTGACCCCGGACGGCAGGTCGCTCGTCGTCGCGTCGCCGGCGGGCGAGCTCGGCTGGTGGGATCTCGCGAGCGGCGAGCAGACGCGCTCGCTCGAAATCCCGCGCGGTCAGTACGCACTCGCGCTGAGCCCCGACGGCCTCACGGCGGCCGTCGGCCTCGCCAGCGGCATCGAGCTGATCGACGTGCGCACGGCCGAGGTGCGCCAGGCACGTGGGGCCCTCCCGTCGGCCCCGCTGTGGCTGGCGTTCAGCCCCGACGGCAAGACGGTCGTCTCGACGAGCATCAGCGGCACGGTGACCGTCTGGGATGCCGAGGCGCTGATCCCGATCGAGACGCTGCGCGGTCACTCGCGTGCCGTGCAGCAGCCCGCGTTCAGCCCGGACGGGAAGATGCTCTACACAGCGAGTCACGACGGAAACGTGATCGCGTGGGACATGAGCGGTGACCGCCGGCTCGGGCGAGCGTTCACGTTCGCCGACGACGGTGGGGCGGAATGGCTATGGCCCGACTGGCATCCGGCGGTGTTCAGCCCCGACGGGAAGCTGATCGCCGTCGGCCTCACGGGTGACGGGATCGGGCTTCGGGAAGCGACGACGCTACGGGCAGCAGGTGCGCCCCTGTCGGGGACGGGTGAGGTCAACGACCTCGCCTTCACCCCCGACGGGCGAACGCTCGTTGCCGTCGCCGAAGGTGGCATCGCCACGATCTGGGACGTGGTGTCCCGATCTCTGCGCGCGTCGGTCGGTGTTGGTTCGAATCCCGTCGGCGTCAGCATCAATGCCGACGGGACGGCGTTCGCCGCAGCGGGCGGCGACGGCGTGACGGTTCGCGACGTCGAGACGGGCGCGGCTCTCTCCGCCGTCGGTGACGGCGACCTCGCGGGGGACGTCGCCTTCAGCCCGACCGAGCCGCTCGTCGCGTTCGCGCGCGAGGGGCTTCGCGGGCCGGGCCAGGGGGACGCGGAGATCTGGAGCGTTCCGGACGGCTCACCTGACGAGGTCGTTCCGGACGGCTCGCCCGTTCAGAGCCTGAGGCCCGCCGGCGACGGCGAGGACTACTTCCTCGGGTGGGCGGTCGCCTTCAGCCCCGACGGGCGCCTGCTCGCGAGCCCTCGCGACAACGGGTCGGTCGCGATCTGGGACGCCCACACGGGCGGGCTCGTGCGGGAGATCGAGCCGAATGTCGGGGCTGCGGTGCTCGCGCTCGCCTTCAGCCCCGACGGCGGCACTCTCGCCGTCTCGGGCGGCGACTCCTTCGCGTCGCTCTGGGATGTCGCGACCGGGAGCCAGATCGGCCCGAGGCTCACGGCCGGCGGTCGCGGTGCGATGGTCGACTTCTCGCCTGACGGCCGTCGCCTGGTCGAGACCCACGCCGACGGCCGGGGAGCCGTCTGGGACGTCGACCCCGAGTCCTGGGAGCGCCGTGCGTGCGACGTCGCCAACCGTGCCCTGACGCGCGAGGAGTGGGAGGAGTTCCTCCCGGGGCGCGCCTACCGGCCGGCGTGCACGACCTGAGTCAGGCCCGAGGGCGGATCGACCAGGTGAAGCGGGTGAGCGCTGCCGCCGGAGCGAGCCCGCCGGGGCGGAGTCCCCGGCGGACGAGCAAGGTGGGTGGGGTGGCCTCCCTGGCCAGCCTGAGTCGGGCCGGGCCGAGCCCCTCGTCGTGCCACCTGGTCGAGAGGCCGACCACGAGCAGGCCGGCGTCGCGGCTCGCCTCGAGCATGCCCTCCTCGCCCGGCGGAGTGAGCAGCGGCTCCGCCGAGAGGCCGAGCACGCGCTGCACCGCGAGCGCGCCGTGCGAGAGCAGGCGGCTTGCATCGCGCCTGCCGTGCTCCGGCACCGCGGCGGCGCCCGCGAGCCGGAGCGGCACTCCGGCGGCGCGTGCGAGCCAGGCGCCGAGCTCGACCGCCGCCCAGTCGTGGTCGGCCCCTCCGAACGGCACGAGCACGGGGCCCGCCGGTGTCTCGTCCCGGGGGACGAGCAGCGCCACGTCACAGGGCGCGTCCGCGAGCACGGCGGTGAGCTGCGCGGCGGGCGCTCCCGCCACCAGCAGCTCGTCGGGCGCGTCGGTGAGCACGAGATCGACGTCGAGCTCTGCCGCCAGCCGGGCCAGCTCCGCACCCGGCGAGGTCGAGGTGAAGCAGGCCGCTCGGGCCCCGACGCCGCGCGGCTGGAGTGCGGAGCGGCGTTCTTCGAGCCAGGCCGACACCGGCCGAAGCTCGGCCGCGTCGGAGACGAGCCTGGCCAGGATGAGGACGCGCGGCGACTGCCGCACGAGCGGCTCGGCCACCGCGAGCAGCGCGTCGAGGCGCTCCTCGTGCGCCACGGCGACGAGAATCGACCGCTCCGCGGCCTCCGGGACAGACGCCGCGGGCGCGTCGACGTCCAGCGACGGATCCTGCCGCAGGATCGCCCGCTCCAGCTCCTGGAGCGCGGGGCTCGGATCGATCCCCAGCTCATCGACGAGCACCCGACGGGCGCCCTGGTATGCGTCCAGCGCCTCCGCCTGCCGCCCGGACCTGTAGAGAGCCGTCATCAGGCACCGCCGCAGCCGCTCACGGAGGGGGTGCTCGGCGACCAGCGCCTCGAGCTCCGCGACCAGAGCCTCGTGGCGCCCGAGCGCGAGGTCGGCGTCGATCCGGAGCTCGACCGCCGCCAGCTTGATCTCCTCCAGCCGGGAGACGGCCTCCTGGGCAAAGCTCTCGTAGGCGAAGTCCGCCAGCGCCGGGCCCCTCCAGAGCGCCAGCGCCTCGCGCAGCCGCTCCGATGCGTCGACCGCGCGGCCGCGGGCGAGCAGGCCCCGTCCCTCGTCCACGAGGCGCTCGAAGCGGTGCAGATCGAGCGCGTCGGGATCGATCTGCACCAGGTACCCGGGCGACCTGGTCTTCAGCACGTCGTGCGGCAGGGCCTTGCGCAGGCGCGAGACGTTGACCCGCAGCGCCGCGGCGTCGCCCTCGTGTGACTCCCCGCCCCAGAGGTCGTCGATCAGCCGGTCGGCGGGAACGACCTCTCCGGCGCGGAGCAGGAGCGCGGCGAGCAGCGCGCGCGGCTTGGGCCCGCCGACGGAGACCTCCCCTCCGTCGTGCCACACCTCGAGCGGCCCCAGGATCCGGAACTCCATCTGCGTGACCTCCTGGCGCGGACGCTAACAGCCGTGTTGCGGCGTTGACACCGATCTGAAACGGGTCGGGTCGATGCTCGGTCGCGACAGGCAGGCAGCTCGAGTCGTGAAGGAGGAAGACATGAAGATCCGACAGGCGATGCTCGCGCTCGTTGTGCTCGCCGTGGGGGTCACGCTCACGTCCGTCGCGGCGGCCGGCCCCGAGGCGGCGAAGCAGCGAGTGGCGATCGACGTGGCGGGTGGGCAGAGCTTCGTGCTCTATCCGCTCCAGGCGGGAGCCCTCAAGCGGGACTCCGGCCCGTCGACGGCCGACCCCCGAAGCGGCCGGTCGTTCGAGCGCGAGGGCCAGCAGGTCTCCATCTACAACGTCTCGTACACGCTGAGCGGGAAGCTGGGCAGCCTGACGATCCGGGAGCGCAACGAGTGGGTCGACGTCTCGCAGCGCAACGCCCGCGGCTTCGACTACCGCCCCGGTGTCGCGATCGGCACCTGGAAGGTCGTGAGCGGGACCGGCGCGTACGCGAAGGTCGTCGGGGGCGGGCGGACGGCTCATGCAGGCATGGGAAAGCAGTGGTTCATCCGCCTGGAGGGCTACCTCACGGTTCGCTAGCGGGCCGACGGGTCGGGCGGCGTGCCACCCTGCGCGCCGCCCGACCCGGCGGGGCTCGTGGTCGCGCCCTCCACGGTCTTTCGCGCGGCTGAAGGGACGTGAGACGGAACGGCTCGATCGTGGGGCCGGCAGGACGATCGGTCGAGAGCGTGTCTCGACCAGTGAAGGAGGAAGTCATGAGCATGCGCACACTCGTCGTCATCGGGCTCGCGACGTCGGTGGCCGCCGTCTCCGTCGCGGTCGCCCTCGCCGGGCAGAAGGACCGCTACGGCCCGTGGGAGAGCGCCGCCCCGGTCGCGGGCGAGGTGAACTCGGCGGCGATGGAGGGATGCCCGATCGTCTCGCCGAACGGCCTGAGCCTGTACTTCGCGTCGAACCGTGCGGGCGGCGTGGCCGGGAACGCGGCGAACGACATCTGGATCTCCCGCCGGGCCGACGCCGGCTCCCCCTGGGGGCGGCCGGTGAACATCGGCGAGCCCGTGAACAGCGCCTACAGCGACTACTGCCCGTCGCCGATGCGCAACGGGGCGTTCCTGTTCGTGAGCACGCGGCCGATGGACTCGAACGGCACGCCGAGCTGCGGCGGCGCCGACATCTACCGGCTCGTGCGCGAGGACGGCGTGGCGAAGGCGGTGAACCTCGGGTGCACGGTCAACAGCGCGGGCTCCGAGTGGAGCCCGTACCTCCTCCAGGCGCACGGTAAGACGTGGCTGTACTTCTCGAGCGACGGCCTCGGCGGCGAGGGTGGGCAGGACCTCTTCATGAGCCGCCTGGGCGACGACGGGTTCGGCACACCGGTCGCCCTCGCCCCCCTCAACACGGAGCACAACGAGTTCCGGCCCAACCTGCGACAGGACGGGCTCGAGATCGTGTTCGACTCGGACCGGCCGGGGCGCATCGGCGCGACCGACGTGTATGCGTCGACTCGAGCGAGCCTCCACGCACGCTGGGACGAGGCGTGGCACGTCGACGCCGGCGGCGTCAACACCGCCGCGGGCGAGTCACGGGCCAGCCTGTCGTGGGACGGAACGGCGCTGTACTTCGGGCGGGCGGGCGACATCTACTCCGCCACCCGCTCGAAGCTCGGCGGCGATGGCTGACGAGAGGCGTGGAGGGGGCTCGCGCGAGCGCGCCCCCTCCGGCGTCCTCTGCGAGCGCGGGCGTGCCCGTTCTCCGTGCCGGCGATGCGCTCGACGACGCCCGAGACGAAGATACCGATGATGTTCGCGAGACGGATCCACGGCGGAGGACGCCTCCTGGTGACGGTGGTGCTCGCAGCGAGTTGCGGCGTGTGGCTGTCGGCGCCGGTGGCGGAGCCCGGCCTCGCTGCCGCGTCGGCGCGACCGGGGAGGATCGCGTTCGTCAGCAGTCGTCATCTCGGCTTCGGCTCCGTGCCGGGCTCCCGGCTCTCGGTCGTGAACGCCGACGGCAGCGGACGGCGAACGTTGGCACGACACGTGTGGCCCGAGGCTCTCGCCTGGTCGCCGGACGGGCGGAGGATCGCGTTCGTCGCACGTCGTGCCAACCGCCCGCTCGAGATCCATGTCGTGAACGCCGACGGCACCGGGGAGCGGAGCCTCACGCGCAACGCAGCCGCGGACGACCGCGCTCCGGCATGGTCGCCCGACGGGACGAAGATCGCCTTCGTCAGCGACCGCGACGCCGCTCGCGAGTACGACGTGTACGTGATGAACGCCGACGGCACCGGGCGGCGGAGGTTGACCCGCAGCCCCGCGTACGACGGCGCCCCGGCGTGGTCGCGGGACGGACGGAAGATAGCGTTCGTCAGCCGCCGCGACGGCGACTTCGAGGTCTACGTGATGAGCGCCGACGGCAGCCGGCAGCGGAACCTGACCTGGCATCCGGCGGACGACGGTCGCGACTCGGCCCTCTCCTGGTCGCCGGACGGACGGAAGATCGCGTTCGTCAGCGAGCGCGACCTCGGCGACGCGGAGATCTACGTCGTGAGCCCGGATGGTCGCCGGCTCGACTGGCTGACGCGGAAACCGGGATTCGACGGGCTCCCTTCCTGGGCGCCCGACG
>JAOUEK010000564.1 GCA_029858755.1 Thermoleophilia bacterium | reverse complement strand
GGGGTGGAGTTGCCTGAGGGATGCAGGGTCGAGGATCGAGGTGCTCTGGTCGCGGGCGGCTCGGAGGTGGAGCCGACCGAACCGGGCGTAGCCGTCGAGGGTGAGCGAGAGGTCGCCCGCCGGCGCGAGGCAGGCAGGAAGACGGTAGGCGTCTGGTGCGACAGGCAGGTATCGGCCGCGGCGGCGTTGGTGGCCGGAAGGCTGACCCGGGCCCGTGTCGAGCGGCCAACCGAACGCCGGCTCGATGACGAGCGGGCGAAGCAGCCGCTCCCGGATCAGGGACTCCCACGGCTTGCCGGTGAGGTGTTCGGCGATCGCGGCGAGGATCACGTAGCCGCCGTTCGAGTAGCGGAAACGGCCACGCGGGAACAGGGGTCGGCGCGCGAGGAGCCATCGCGTGGCGGCGAGCCGCTGCTCTCCGGGCGTACCCTCGACGCAGGTGCCGCCGTTCCCCTGGAAGCAGGGGATGGTGCGGCCATCGGTCCAGGCCTGGATGCCGGCGCGGTGGTCGACGAGATCGGCGATCGTGGCGCACCCGTGGCCTTCGTGAGCTTCGTCACGCGGCATCGGGACGACATCGAGCAGCCGGCTCTCCCATTCCAGCCTGCCCTCAGCCACGAGCGTCGCCAGCATGGTCACCGTGATCGCCTTGGTCAGCGAGCCGATGTGGAGCAGATCGCCTGCCGCAAGCGGCTCGCTGCCGCCCGAGCGGCGGACGCCTGCAGCGCCCACCTCGACGACGCCTTCGCTCGAGTAGACGAGCGCCGCAAGGCCGGGGAGCCGGTGCTTGGCGCGGACGTCCTCGACGATCGCGTCGAGCAACGCTGACGCCGGGTCGCGACTCGATCCGGCGTGGGCCGACGCGCGAGGGGTGAGAGCGACGACCGCTCCCCGAAGCGCTGCAACCCGGCCGCCCCGCGCCAGCGGCCCCGTTGTCGCAGGATCACGTGATGGGCCCGATATCATCTTTTCATTCTGACCCGTGTTTCTAGAATATTAGAATAGTAGGATAGGTCCCATGCGTCAAGAGCAACGGCTGGAGCGGGAGCTCATCGAGGTGAAGGAGCGATTGGCCACGCTCGAGCGTCACTTCCGAGGCGGATTCGGCGATCGCGAGCCACGCCCTACGGCCGGGCCGAGCTCCGGTTGGGAGGGCACGATCCGCTACCACGGCGAGGCCACCCGACCCGACGGTGAGATCCGCTGGGACCAGACCCGCACTGTCACCGACCTCCTCGACTGCGACCCCGCGCGGGTCGCAGCCACACTCGCCGCCCTCGCGAGCCCCGTCCGACATGCGATCGTGCGTGCGCTCCTGGACGAGCCCCGATCAACCCGCCAACTCCAGGCCGCCCTCGAGCTCTCCTCCCAGGGCCACATCCACTACCACCTCAAGGAACTGATCGCAGCCGGCGTTGTCCGCCCGCACGGCCGCGGCCGCTACACCCTCAACCCCAACGCAATCATCCCCTACCTGGCCCTCCTCTCCGCTTGCGGCGATCTCCACGACGACGACGCCGCCGGACGCGATTAGCCAGCCTCCCGTCACCGTTGCCCGACCGGGCTGCGAGCGTGGGAGCAGCATGCCTCGGGGCACCTGCCGCCGGATCCACACTCGCGCCGACGGTCCAGCCCGCGCAGCACACGGGCAGCAAACGTCTGAGTCGGCTTCGCTCACAAATGCGGCATCGGACCGCGAGCGCCTCGAGAAGCCGTATGAACAGAGCCGTTGCGCAGGGATCGTCGCCGATCGCGTGACACGTGGTCTGGCCTGTCACGCCGGAGGTCGCGGGTTCGAGTCCCGTCGCTCCCGTCTCTGGAAACCCGGCTCAACCGGCCGCCGACGTCACGGTCTGCTCCAACGCCTCGAGGATGAGATCGAGGCCGAATTCGAACTCGCTGTCGACGCTGTACGAGGACCTCAGCGCGTGCTCTCCGAGCTCGGCGAGATGCGGGTACTGGTTCGCCGTGACCTGCTCGAGGACTGATCCCGCCGACTC
>JAOUEK010000068.1 GCA_029858755.1 Thermoleophilia bacterium | reverse complement strand
CGGGCATCGACATCGCCCTCTGGGACATCAAGGGCAAGGCGCTCGGAAAGCCGGTCTGCGAGCTGCTCGGGACGCCTGTCCGCGACAGGGTGCGCGCGTACGCCTCGCGGCTGATGCCCGAGACCGAGGAGGAGACGTCCGCCGCCGTCGCCGACCTGCGGGCTCAGGCCTTCACCGCCGTCAAGCTGGGTTGGGGGCCGCTCGGACGCGATCCGGAGCACGACCTGCGCCTCGCCGCCGCAGCGCGCGAGGCCGCCGGCCCCGACGTCGACGTCCTCATCGACGCAGGGCACGGGTACGGCGCCGACGCGGCGACCGCGATCCAGGTCGCCCGTGGCCTCGAGGAGCTCGGCATCGGCTGGCTCGAGGAGCCGTTCCTCCCCGACGAGCTCGACGCCTACGCCGAGCTCGCGGACACGGTCGACATCGCCATCGCCGCCGGCGAGCAGGATGCGACCCGCTGGGGGTTCCGCGAGCTGGTCGAGCGCGGCCACGTCGACGTCTTCCAGCCGGACGTCACACGCTGCGGCGGCATCACGGAGCTCCTGCGGATCGCCGAGCTCGGCCGCGAGCACGGTGTGGCCACCGTCCCGCACGCGTGGAAGAGCGGGATCATCAAGGCCGCCTCACTGCACGTCAACGCGGTGCTGCCGGAGGCGCTCTACCAGGAGTACTGCGTGGCCGGCACCCCGATCAACACCGAGCTCACCGTCCAGCGCCTGCCGATCGAGGCCGACGGGTGCGTGGCGGTGCCTTCGGCACCGGGGCTGGGCATCGATCTCGACCTCGACGTGGTCGAGCGGTTCCGCGTCGCATGACGGTCTCGGGTCACGACACCGCCGCGTCGCTCGCCGCGCGGGCGGTCCGGGTGATCCCCGGCGGCGTCAACAGCGGCCAGCGCCGCGTGCCGGGGCTCGAGGAGCTGGTGATCGCCGGCACGGCCGGCGCCACCTTCACCGACGGCGAGGGCCGGGTCTTCACCGACTACCACGCCGCCTTCGGCCCGCCCCTGCTCGGGCACAACGACCCCGACGTCGACGCGGCCGTCGCCGCGGCGGCCGGCAGCGTCGGGAACATGGGCGTCGGCGTGAGCCCGGTCGAGATCGAGGTCGCCGAGCGTCTCGTCGCGGCCGTGCCGTCGATCGAGAAGGTGCTGCTCACGGCGACGGGCAGCGAGGCGACGTTCCACGCGCTGCGGCTGGCGCGCACGGTGACCGGGCGCCGGCACGTGATCAAGTTCCAGGGCTGCTACCACGGATGGCACGACGCCGTCGCGATGAACGTGATCTCCCCGGCGGAGCGAGTTGGCGGCAAGGACCCGCTCTCGGGCGGGATCCTGCCCGAGGTGCTCGACGCGACCCTCGTGCTCCCCTTCAACGACGCAGACGCGGTCGAGCGCGCGCTGGTCGATCACGACGTCGCGGCGATCATCCTCGAGCCCATCCCCCACAACATCGGCGCCGTCCTGCCGCTGCCCGGGTTTCTCGAGCGCCTCCGCGAGCTCGCGACCGCGCACGGCGCGGTGCTCGTCTTCGACGAGGTGATCACGGGCTTCCGTCACGGCCTCGGCGGGTACCAGGCGGTGGCGGGCGTGATGCCCGACCTGACCACGCTCGGCAAGGCGATGGCGAACGGCTGGCCCGTCTCTGCGCTCGGGGGGACGGCCGAGCTCATGGATCTGTTCAGCACGACGCCCGGCCGACCGGCGTTCTTCGCCGGCACCTTCAACGGCCACCCGGCGATGGCCGCGGCCGCGCTGGCCACGATCGAGAAGCTGGAGCGAGAGCCGGTCCACGAGCACGTGTTCCGGCTCGGCGAGCGCGCCCGCACCGGCCTCCAGGAGCTGTACGACCGACTGGGCGTGCCCGCGGTCGTCAGCGGCTTCGGCTCCGTGTTCGTCTCGTACTTCCTGGAGGGGCCGGTGGTGCGCTACGACGACCTGCTGCGCAACGACGTCGACCTCTTCGTCGGCTACCGGCGCGAGCTGATGCGCGACGGGATCTTCGAGCTCCCCCTCAACCTGAAGCGCAGCCACGTCTCTTACGCCCACACCGACGAGGACATCGACCGGCTGCTCGCGGCGACGGAGGCAGCCGTGGGCCGCGTGCTCGAGGCGCGCACGTGATCGACTCGCCCGTCGGGTGCACGATCGACTACGGCGCCACCGGCAAGCAGATCGGGCACCTCTCGCTCCCCAAGATCACCAACACCGCAGGCTGGGCCAGCACGTTCGTCCACATCGGCCAGGTGGCCAGTGGCGACGGCCCCACCGTGCTCGTGCTCGCCGGCAACCACGGCGACGAGTACGAGGGCCAGGTCGCGGCGCTGCGGCTGCTGCAGGAGCTCGAGCCCGAGCGCGTGTCGGGTCGCGTGATCGTGATCCCGGTGCTGTCCGTCGCCGCCTCGAAGGCGAACACGCGCAACTGGCCCTCCGGCGCGAACTTCAACCGCTCCTTCCCGGGACGCCCCGACGGCCCGCCCAACGAGCAGCTCGCCGACTACCTCACGCGCGTGCTCTTCCCCATGGCGGACGTCGTGATCGACATGCACTCGGGTGGACGCAGCGCCTGGTTCCTCCCGTGCTCCCACATGCACGTCGTCGACGACCCGGTGCAGCGCCGCGCGATGCTGGAGGGCATGGAGGCATGGTGCAGTGACTGGCACTACCTCTACATCGACGTCAACGGGACGGGCCTGCTCCCGGTGGAGGCGGAGGGCCAGGGCAAGCTCGTGATCACCACCGAGCTCGGCGGCGGCGGACGCGTGCCGGCGCCGGTGCACCGGTTGGCCTGGAGCGGGCTCAACAACGTGCTCCGCCACGTCGGTGTGCTCGACGGCGAGGCGCAGACGCGCGCGTCGCTCGGGCTGCCGCCCGCGGTGATCCTCGACGGCCGCGACCCCGCGAACATCGTCCTCTCGCCCGAGGACGGGCTCTTCGAGGCGCTGCTCGAGCCGGGCGACGCCGTCTCGGCCGGCGAGCCGGTCGGGCGGCTCTGGTTCCTCGACCGCCCCGACCGCCGGCCCGAGGAGATCCTCGCGCCGCTGGACGGCTACGTCGCCGTCACGAAGGCGATCCCGCTGACCGAGCAGGGCGACTGCGTGTTCGTGCTCGGCCAGCCGATCGACCGCTCCGCGTTGCTCTGACGTGAGCCTGGCGCGGCTCGGCGGACGGACGTTCGCGAGCCTGCGCCACCACCGCGACTACCGGCTGTACTTCGCGGGCAACGCGATCTCGTTCGTCGGCACGTGGATGCAGCAGATCGCGGCGTACTGGCTGACGCTCGAGTTGACGCGGTCGGCCGTCGCCGTCGGCGTGCTCGCGCTCGTCCAGACGCTGCCCGTGACGGTGCTCGTCCTCGCCGGAGGGTCGATCGCCGACCGCTTCGACGTCCGCCGGCTGGTGATCGGCTGCGAGCTGGCGCTCGCGGCCATCGCCTCCGTGCTCGCGGTGCTCGCGCTCTCGGGCGTGATCGAGGTCTGGCAGCTGTACGCGCTCGGCTTCGCGCAGGGAGTGGCGTTGGCGCTCGCGGCACCGGCGCGCCACACGCTCGTCTTCCGCATCGTCGGTCGCGACGACCTCCCCAACGCCGTCGCGCTGAGCTCCGCCCTCGGCACGACCGCGCGGATCCTGGGCCCGGCCCTCGGCGGCGTCGTCGTCGCCTCCGCCGGTGCCGGCGTCGCCTTCGCCGTGAACGCGGGCAGCTACGTGGTCGTGGTGGGCGCGCTCCTGGCGATGCGCCTCGCCCCGGTCCCGACGACACCCGCGCGTGCGCGCGAGGTGCTCGCCGGTGTCGCCGACACCTTCCGCTTCGCCTTCAGCGCGCGCCGCGTCACGGTCGCGTTCCTGGCCGTGCTGCTCGTGAGCACGTTCTCCTTCAACTTCGACGTGTTGCTGCCACTCGTCGCGCGCCGCACGCTCGGCGAGGGCGCAGAGGTGTTCGGGCTGATCGCGGCGGTGTTCGGCGCGGGGGCGCTCTGCGGGGCGCTGATCCTCGCGACGGTCGCCCGGGCCCGCCTCCTGCTCGTGCTCGGCGGAGCGGCCGGCTTCGGCTTCTTCCAGCTGCTGCTCGCTCCGCAGTCGTCGCTCGTCGTGGTGTGCGTGCTCCTGTTCGCGATCGGCATCTTCTACGTCCTGTGGGGCTCGTCGGCTCTGGCCACCCTGCAGCTCGCCGCGCCGGAGCAGCTCCGCGGCAGAGCGGCCAGCCTGTACTTCTTCGCCTTCCAGGGGGGTGCACCGCTCGGTGGGCTGATCGCCGGCTCGCTGACCGAGATCGGCGGCACACGGCTCGCGTTCGTGAGCGCCGGCACGATCGCGATCGCGGTCGCCGTGGCGGGCGCCGCGGCCCTCGTGCGCAGCGGGCGCCCTCCGCGCGAGCTGGTCGTGCTCAGCCCGTCGAGTGGACGGCTGCGCCGCCGTCGGAGCGCGGGTCGGACGCCGCCCGGTACCCGTCCTCCGTGATCATCACCACCTGGGGTCGCGAGAACGACGCGTGGTAGTGGTAGAGGCTCTGCCGAAGCGGGACGCCGCGGTCGCGGAGCGCCCGCACCGTTCGCTGCGGGACGCGGAGCTCGCAGAACACCGGCGTGCCCTCGCTGTGGAAGCGCGGGGCGACGACTGCCTCGGTCGGCGTCATGCCGAAGTCGACGATGTTGACGATCGACTGCAGCACGCCCGATGTCACCGACCAGCCGCCGGGCGCCCCGAGGACGAGCCACGGAGCATCGTCCGCGAACACGATCGTCGTCGCCAGCGCGCTCGCCCGTGCGCGCCCGGGGACGTACGAGTTCGGACGTCCCGGCCTCGGATCCATCAATGCGACGCAGTCGTTCCACGTGAAGCCGGTGCCCGGTACGACCACCCCGCTGCAGCTCGTCAGCGTGTGGGTCAGCGAGACGCAGTTCCCCTGCTCGTCGACGATGGTGAGGTGCGACGTGCCGCTCGGCTTGTCGAGGGTGACCGCGTCGGGCAGCTCGCCCGCGCGGATGCGAGCCGCGACCTCGTCCGCGACGTCGTCCGAGAGGAGGTGGTCGACCGGCACCTCGCTGTGCTCGGGGTCGCTCAGGTGGCGGAACCGCGTGACGCCGCCCCAGGCGAGCGCGGCGGACACGAGGAATCCGTGCTCGGGGCCGTTGTGCTCGAGGCCCCGGAGCTCGAATCGCTCCAGCACCTTGAGCATCTGCAGCAGGATGATGCCCCCGGCGGGCAGCGTCGCCGTGGCGACGCGCAGACCACGGTAGGAGCCCTCCAGCGGACTCGACCAGCGGGGGCGGTACGTGGCGAGGTCCTCGCGCGTGACGAAGGCCCCGTTGCGCTCGAAGTCCTCGGCCACCACGTCGGCGAGGGCTCCCGTGGACAGCTCGGCGGGGCCGTTGACCGCGATCGCCCGCAGCGACGCCGCCTGGTCGGGGTTGCGGTAGTGGTCGCCGCGCTCGAGCATCGTGCCGTCGGCGCGCTGGAACAGCGCTGCCGCAGCCGGCGTCGCGCAGTACTTGTCGCGCGGGTGCGGGAGGTCGGGGAGGTACGGGCTGCGGCAGTACATGGCGACGTACTCGGGCCACGCGAACCCCCGGTCGCTCCACTCGATCGACGGCGCGAGCAACTCGGCCCACGCCGTGCTGCCGTGGCGCCGGTGCAGCTCGCCGAGGCCCGCGACCGTGCCCGGCGTCATCACCGCGGTGTAGCCGATCATGTTGCGCCGATCCTCGAACAGGGCGTAGTGCCACACGTCCGTGTAGCCCGCGATGTCGTCGACCCACATGTCGGGGCGCATCCGTGAGCCGATCCGCGCGGGGAACGCGAGGTCTTCGCACGCGCCCGTCGCCGCGTCGTACAGCGTCGCGCCGCCCCAGCCGCCGAGCCCGCACTGGAACGGGTTGAACACCGCCTGCGCGAAGGCCGCCGCCACGGCGGCGTCGAAGGCGTTTCCCCCTGCGCGCAGGACGTCCGCCCCCACCTCGGCGGCCATCGGCTCGGGTGCGACGACGACGCCCTTCACGACGCCCTGGCCGCCGTGCCGTGATCCTCGGCCGAGGCGGCGAGCCGGGCGAGCGCCTCTGCCGCCCTGTCGACCTCGGCGTCCCCGATCAGGCGATGCGTGACGAGCCGGATCCGGTGCGTGTCCCGCTCCATCACCAGCACGCCGTCTGCTGCGAGGCCTCGCACGACCTCCTCGGGTGAGAGGCCCGTGCACGAGACGTCGACGAGGACGATGTTGGTCTCCACGGTTGCCGGCTGGAGCCGTAGGCCGGGGACGGCGGCGAGCCGCGCTGCGAGCGCCCGCGCCCGCCGGTGGTCGTCCGCGATCCCGTGGATCGTCGTCTCCAGGGCCACGAGCCCGGCGGCTGCGGCGATCCCGGCGCGGTGGACGCTGGCGCCGCCGAGGCGGCGGAGCATCGTCCGGGCCCGTTCCACCACCGCGTCGCTCCCGGCGAGCACAGTGCCCATGGGGGCCGAGAGCCCCTTGTTCAGCGAGAGGGCGACGGAGTTCGCCGGCGCGGCGAGCTCGGCGAGCGGCACGTCGAGGGCGACGGAGGCGTTCACGAGCCGCGCGCCGTCCAGGTGGACACGGCATCCGTGCCGCCCGGCGGCCTCGGCGAGCGCCTTCGTCAGCTCCACAGAGAGGGCCGTGCCGCCGGCACGCGTGTGCGTGTTCTCGAGGACGAGCAGCGCCGCGTGCGACTCCGCCACCAGCTCGTCGACCTCGTCCGGGTCGAGTCGGCCGTCGGCGGCCCACAGGGAGCGAGGCTCGAGCCCCGCGATCGTCTCGATCCCCATCGCCTCGGACGTGAGCACGTGCGAGGCGGACTCGAGCACGACCCGATCGCCGGCCCCGCAGAACGTGAGCAGCGCCACGAGGTTGGCCATCCCGCACGTGGGCACCCACAGCGCGGCAGGCTTGCCGAGCAGCGCTGCGACTCGCGCGCACAGCTCGTTCACCGAGGCGTCCTCGCCGTAGGTCGCCCAGCCCAGCTCGGCGGCCCGCATCGCCTCCCACATCTCCTCCGTCGGCAGCGAGCAGAGGTCCGACCGGAGGTCGATCATCGACGCAATAGGTGCCGCCCGGGCCGGGCGCCGGTGTGCTCCCCGTTGGAGACGACGGCAACGCCGTTCACGATCACGTGCTCGACGCCCTTGGCGTAGCGGTGCGGGTCGTCGATCGTGGACACGTCGTCGAGCTCGTCGAAGTCGAAGACGACCACGTCGGCGGCGTACCCGGCGCGCAGAAGCCCGCGGTCCCACAGCCCGAAGTGCGCCGCGGGCATGCTCGTCATCTTCCGGATCGCCTCCTCGAGCCGGAGGGTTCCCTTCTCGCGAACGTGGTGGGTGAGGTAGTGCACGTGCCCGGCGTACGAGAGCGGGTGTCGCACCAGCTCTGCGAGCGGTCCGTCGAGGGTCGCCGTGAACGTGTCCACGCCCAGGGAGAAGAGCGGGTGCGAGATCATCTCCGCGAGGTGCTCGTCGGTGAAGAGCGTGCCCACCACGAGCACGCTCTCGTAGGCCGTGCCGGCGTCGCAGAGCACGTCGAAGAAGCAGTCCCAGGGGTCTGCATTGCGCAGCTCGGCGATCTGGCGGAAGTCGAGCCCGTCGAGCTCCGGGTGGAGCGGGCTCTCCTGGAGGCGGACGCGCTCCCACTCGCCCTTCGCGATGAAGCGCCAGTAGCGGTCGCAGTCGCGACGGATCACCGCGCGCTGCTGGGGGTCGCGAAGGCGCGCGAGCGCCGCCTCCGGCCCGTCCGCAGCGACCCACGCCGGGAGGATCCCGGACAGCTGGCCGAACCCCTCGCGGAACGGCGTCGTGTCGGCGAGCACGTCGAGGCCGCGCTCCCGCGCGTCGACCATCATCGCCACGGCGCGCTCCCACCCGCGGTCGGGAGCGTTCGTGTTGTGCCGCACGTTGAAGTGCGAGATCTCCGCCTTGCCGCCGCCCGCCCCCGCGACTACGAGGAACTCGCCGATGGCCTCGAAGATCGCGGAGTCGCGATTCCGGACGTGGCTCGTGTACATGCCCCCGTATTCCCCGGCGACGGCGTTGAGCCGCACCAGCTCCTCCGTCGTCGCCTCGCGACCGGGGTTGAACTCGAGCCCCGTCGACATCCCGAGCGCGCCCTCCGCCATCGCCTCTCGGACGAAGCCCTCCATCGACCGGAGCTCCTCCTCCGAGGGCTCGGAGCCGGAGACGCCCGCCGCGAGGCGAATCGCGTTGTGGCCCACGAACCAG
>JAOUEK010000067.1 GCA_029858755.1 Thermoleophilia bacterium | reverse complement strand
GTTGTCCGCAACCGGCTGCTTCTCGCCCTTGCCTTCGGTGTAGACGCGGTTCTTCTCGACACCCTTGCTCACCAGGTAGGACTTGACAGCCTCTGCGCGACGGACCGACAACTTCTGGTTGTAGGCATCGCTGCCATCCGAGTCGGTGTGGCCGACGGCGATGACGACCTCGAGGTTGATGCCTTTGAGCTTGGCGACGATGTCGTCGAGCTTGGCGCGACCTTCGGGCTTGAGCACCGACTTGTCGACATCGAAGAACGCATCAGCGGCGAAGGTCACCTTCTCGCTCACCGGAGCCGGCGGGGGCGGCGGGGGCGGCGGGGGCGGCGGCGCCTGGTAGCGCGGCCGTGCCCGCCGCGGCCGCGGAGCCGAGAGGCGGTGGGGCAGGCACGCTTGCGCCTTGGTGGCGGACGCCAGCGAGCGTGAGGAGCGGCTGATCGCGCTCGGCATCCTCGCCGAGGTCCGCCAGGAGCTGCGGACGCTCGATGCGCTCGTTCGGGGAGACGACGATGGACGGGAAGAAGAGGAAGCCGACGAAGGCTGACACCGCCTGCCTGCGCTTCCGTCGCGAGGCGGATGCCCGCGAGCGGCGAGCGCGGGAGCTCGTCGCCGACGGGCTCGCCGAGCTTGAAGCGAGGCGCGCTCAGGAACGTCGCGAGAGCTCGTCGCCAACGGGCTCGCCGAGCTTGACGCGAGGCACGCTCAGGAACGTCGCGAGAGCTCGTAGAGGGCGATCGCGCCGGCCGCGGCGACGTTGAGCGACTCGACGCCACCGCTCAGCGGGATCGTCGCCTTGTAACTGATCGTTACAAGGTGTTCGGGCAGGCCATCCCGCTCCGAGCCGAGGAGGAGCGCGACGGGGGGAGTCAGCTCGACGTCGACGAGCGGAGTGCCGCCGCGAGAGACGAGCGCGACGCGGTTGTCGGGCAGCTCTTCCCACGGGACGAGCGGGACGCGGAAGATCGCACCCGCCGACGCGCGCAGCGCCTTCGGCGACACGGGGTCGGCGCAGCCCGCAGAGAGCGCGACCGCCGCGCCGAAGGCGTCCGCCGTCCGCAGCAGCGTGCCCACGTTCCCGGGATCGACGAGCCGCCAGAGCCCGAGGCACACCTCACGTGGCTCGCGCGGGAGCTGCGCCCGGGCGTAGACTCCGATCACGCGGGCGGGGTGCGGCAGCGTTGAGACGGACGCGAGCAGCTCGGGGGCGACGTTCTCGCCCGCGACCAGGAGATCGACCGGCTCCAGCTCGGCCCCGCGCGCCGCGTCGACGAGGTCCTCGCCCTCGCAGGCGAACAGCCCCGTCTCATCGCGGTGCTTCCGGGAGCGGAGCAGCTTGTGCGCCCGCTTCAGCCGCTCGTTGTCCCGTGACGTGATCACGAGTGCCGCCTCGTCGGCGACGCGCAGACGGTCTCTACGCGGCGTCGGCGAGCGCGGCCTTGGCGCGCTCGGCGACGGCGGCGAAGGCGGCGGGGTCGCTCACCGCGATGTCCGCCAGCGACTTGCGGTCGAGCTCGATCCCGGCCTTGTCCAGGCCGTGGATCAGCTGGTTGTAGGAGAGGCCGTTGGCGCGCGCCGCGGCGTTGATGCGCACGATCCACAACGACCTGAAGGTGCGCTTGCGGTTCTTGCGGTCACGGTACGCGTAGACGAGAGAGGTGTCGACCTGCTCCTTGGCGTAGCGGTAGTGGGACTTCTTGAGCCCGTAGTACCCCTTCGCCTGGTCGAGCACCTTCCGCCGCTTCTTGCGCGCGGCGACCGATCGCTTCACGCGGGGCATCGCCTACCTCCTCCCCAGCAGCTTCGAGACCGACCTGGCGTCGCTCGACGCGACCTCGTACTCCTTGCGGAACCCTCGCCTACGCTTCGACGACTTCTTCTCGAGGTTGTGGCTCTTCATCGCGTGCCGGCGCAGCAGCCTTCCTGCCCCCGTCACCTTGAACCGCTTCTTTGCCCCGCTCCCTGTCTTCACCTTCGGCATCTCGCTTCACCCCTGCGTTCCTCGTCGGCCCGAGCAGCATGATCATGTTCCGTCCGTCGATCGTCGGCACCTGCTCGACCTGACCGATCTCCTTGACGTCCTCGGCGAGACGGTCGAGCAGCATCCGACCGCGCTCCGGGTGGAGGTTCTCCCGCCCCCGGAACATGATCGTGACCTTGACCTTCGCCCGCTGGTTGAGGAAGCGGACGACGTGGCCCTTCTTCGTCTCGTAGTCGTGATCGCCGATCTTCGGCCTGAGCTTGATCTCCTTGACGTGAACCTGCGACTGGTGCTTCCTCGCCTGCTTCGCCCGCTGCTCCTGCTCGTAGCGCCACTTGCCGTAGTCCATGACGCGCGCCACGGGGGGATCGGCGTTCGCGGCCACCTCGACCAGGTCGAGGTTCTTGCTGAACGCGTACTCGAGCGCCTCCTTCGTGGGCTTGATCCCGACCTGCCCGCCGTTCTCGTCGACGAGACGGACGCGCTGCGCGCGGATCGCATCGTTGATCCGATCCTGGTGGACGACGGGACGTGTCCTGTCCTCGGGGCGCCGCCGCGGTCTCAAAGGCTGTTCACCAAGCCGACTCGTTCCTCCTGTTCAAACGACGTTGCCGCTGCAGACAGCGGCACCGGACCTCGTCGCGTCGACTCGGTTGAACCCCGCGCGGCGCATGCCGGCGAGGTGAGGGGCGATGCCGTCCCTGCTTGCAGAGGGAGAGCGTAGCAGGTGTCGCGACCACGGCCGTGCGAGCGGGCGCGCCTCGCGCGCTACGAGGCCAGGACGGCGGGCGTCTCGTCGCGGAGCCGGGAGAGCAGGTCGTCGAGCGACATCGTCGCCTGTCCCTCGCCGCGCACCCGGACGGCGAGGCTCTCGTCGCTCTCGCGATCCCCCCACACGACCGCGTAGGGGACCTTGGCGAGCTCGGTGTCGCGAATCCGGCGACCGAGCGTCTCGTCGCGCTCGTCGACCTCCACCCGGTAGCCGGCCGCGCGCACGCGCTCGGCGAGCGCCCTCGCCGCCTCACGGTGGCCCTCGCCCACGGGGAGCACGGTGAGCTGCACGGGGGCGAGCCAGAGCGGGAAGGCCCCGGCGTAGTGCTCGATGAGGATCCCCAGGAACCGCTCCAGCGAGCCGAGCAGCGCACGGTGGATCACGTACGGCACGTGCTCGGCGTTGTCGGCACCCATGTACGTGAGCCCGAAGCGGGCGGGCATCTGGGCGTCGAGCTGGATCGTCCCCATCTGCCAGGCGCGCCCGAGCACGTCGGTCATGTGGAGGTCGATCTTGGGCCCGTAGAAGGCACCCTCGCCGACCCCCTCGAAGTAGTCGAGCCCGCGGCGCTCGAGGGCGGAGCGGAGCGCCCCCTCGGTGAAGTCCCACTCCTCGTCGGTGCCGAGCTTGTCGTCCGGGCGCGTGGAGAGCTCGAAGCGTGCCGACATGCCGAACAGGTCGTAGAGAAAGGCGACGTAGTCGAGGCAGCCGAAGATCTCGTCCTCGATCTGCTGGCGCGTGCAGAAGATGTGCGCATCGTCCTGGGTCACGTGGCGCACCCGCAGCAGGCCGTGCAGCGTCCCGGCGAGCTCGTTGCGATGCAGCGTCGACGACTCCGCGTAGCGCAGCGGCAGGTCGCGGTAGCTGCGCAGCTGGCTGCCGAAGAGGAGCATGTGCCCCGGGCAGTTCATCGGCTTCAGCCCCGCGTGCGGCTCCTCCCCCTCACCGGCCACGAGGTACATGTTCTCGCGGAACTTCTCCCAGTGACCGGACGTCTCCCACACGGTGCGGTCGTAGATCAGCGGGGTCTTCACCTCGAGGTAGCCGCGGCGGCCGTTCTCGACGCGACGGAGGTCCTCGAGCGTGTTCCAGAGCACCATTCCTTTCGGGTGCCAGAACGGCGATCCGGGCGAGGCGTCGGAGAGGTGGACGAGGTCGAGCTGCGGCCCCAGCCGGCGATGGTCGCGTGCGCGCGCGTCCTCGAGCCGTGCGAGGTGCGCGTCGAGGTCCTCCTGCGTGAAGAACGCGGTGCCGTAGATCCGTGTCAGCTGCGTGTTGCGCTCGTCGCCGCGCCAGTAGGCGCCCGCGAGGCCGGTGAGCGTGATGGCCTGGATCGGTGTCGCGTCCTGCAGGTGCGGCCCCCGGCAGAGGTCGGTGAAGTCGCCCTGCGTGTACAGCGAGATCTCGCCCTCCGCGGTGTCGACGAGCTCGACCTTGTACGTCTCGCCCTCGTGCGCGAAGCGCGAGCGGGCCTCGTCGGCGGTGATCTCCTGACGCTCCCAGCGGCGCCCCTCGGCGATCTCGCGCCGGATCTCCGCCTCGATTGCCTCCAGGTCGGACTCGTGGATCGGCTCCGGGAACTCGAAGTCGTAGTAGAAGCCGCTGTCGATCGGGGGCCCGATCGCGACCTTCACCCCCGGGTGCAGGCGGCGCACGGCCTCCGCGAGCAGGTGCGCGCTCGAGTGCCGAAGCACCGCGAGGGCGTCCGGGTCCTCGCGGTCGCGTGTCGTCAGGAGCTGCAGGCGGGCACCGTCCGGGAGCGGCAGCCGCAGGTCGCGCGGCTCGCCGTCGACGCGGGCGAGCACGGCCTGCTCCGCCAGCCTCGGCCCGATCGCACGGGCGGCGTCGAGCGCCGAGGCCCCCTCCGGGAGCTCGAGCTCGGTGTCGTCGGGCAGCAGGATGCGCACCGCGCGCAGGATAGTCGCAGCGGGGACGCACCCTAGACTGGCTCGCGTGGACGAGCCAGCCCCCCACCGCGCCGGTCGCCGCTCGCGCGCCTGCTGCTCTGGCCCGTGAACATGGTGCGGCGCCTGCTCGGGGTCGTGCCCAAGGTCGTCGACCGGTACTTCGCGCGGCGACTCCCCCAGCACGCGGCGGGGATCGCCTACCGCGTGCTCTTCTCGCTCGCGCCCCTCGCGATCGTGCTGGTCTCGATCATCGGGCTCGTGCTCACCGACGACTCGATTCGCGCCGACGTGATCGCGGCGACGATCGACCGGCTCCCCGTCTCCGCCCAGGGCGAGCAGGACGTGAACGACGCGATCACGCGCATCGCGAGCCCCGCGAGCGCGCTCGGCCTGCTCTCGCTGCTCGTGTTCGCGTGGGCGGCGTCGGGGATGATGGCGGCGATCCGGATCGGGATCGAGACGGCGATGGGCGTCCCGCGATCGCGCCCCGCCGCCCGCAGCAAGCTCGTCGACCTCCTGCTCGTGCTGGCCGTCGGCGTGCTCGTGCTGCTCACGGTCGCCCTGAACCTCGCCGTGCAGATCGTGACGGCTGTCGGTGAGCGGTTCGCCGACTGGCTCGGCGTCGGCGAGGGTGTCGTGGGCTTCTCGAGCCGGAACGGCGTCCCGGTGCTGCTGTCGACGGTCGTCGTGATGCTGCTCTACCGCTTCGTCCCGGCGGGCCGGCAACGCCTGCGCTTCCGCGACGCCGTGGTCGGCGCCTTCGTGACCGCGCTCCTGCTGTTCGGGATCTCGCTGCTCTCCGTGTACCTGTTCCAGAAGATCGGCCAGCTGTCCGTCGTCTACGGCTCGCTCGCCGCCGCCCTCGTCTTCCTCTACACGGTCTACCTGTACGCATCCGCACTGCTGATCGGCGCGTCGGTGGCTACCGCCTGGGCGGAGCCACCGGGCGGCCCCGGCGACCCGTTCCTCACCCAGCTCCGCCGCGCCGTGGTCGGCCTCTTCGTGCACCGCGACGAGGAGCCGCTGCCGTCGCCGACCACGGACGAGCCGTCGCAGCGGCAGGAGGCGTCGACACCGGCGCAGGAGCCCTGAGGCGCCCCTCGAGGCGCGAGGCTCAGAACGGCTCTACCGCGGTCGGCGCCCGCTCGCGCGCGGTCGAAGCGACGGTCGTCCGGGCCCGGGGATGGCGTAGCGCGAGCCGCCCGTGGGCGCGAAGCGCACGGGCTGCTCGCATTTTCTATAAACTTTCCCTACGCGTTTCCGTCCCGACCCGGAGGTCCCCTTGGCAGTCCAGACCGAGCTCCCCGCTCTCGACCCGCTCGACTACCTCGCGCTCGACGCGCTGCTCGACGAGGAGGAGCGGGCGATCCGCGACACCGTGCGCCAGTTCGTGCGCGAGCAGGTCCTGCCCGAGGTCGGCGACTGGTTCGAGCGCAGCGAGCTGCCCCGTGAGCTGATGCAGGAGCTCGCGAAGCTCGGCCTCTTCGGGATGCATCTCGAGGGCTACGGCCTCCCGGGCGCGAGCGCCGTCGCGTACGGGCTCGCGTGCCTCGAGCTGGAGGCGGGCGACTCGGGGGTGCGCAGCGCCGTCTCCGTGCAGGGCTCGCTGGCGATGTTCGCCATCTGGCGCTGGGGGTCCGAGGAGCAGAAGCAGCGGTGGCTGCCGGCGATGCACGCCGGCGAGGCGATCGGGTGCTTCGGGCTCACCGAGCCGGACGCGGGGTCGGACCCCGGGTCGATGCGAACGCACGCGCGCCGCGACGGAGGCGACTGGCTCCTCAACGGGGCGAAGATGTGGATCACGAACGGGACGATCGCCGACGTCGCGGTCGTCTGGGCGCGCACCGACGCGGACGAGATCCGCGGCTTCCTCGTGGAGAAGGGCATGCCCGGGTTCAGCGCACCCGAGATCCACAAGAAGATCTCGCTGCGCGCCTCGGTGACGTCCGAGCTCGTGCTGCAGGACGTCCGCGTACCGGACGAGAACGCGTTCCCCGAGATCCGCACGCTCCGCGGGCCGCTCACGTGCCTCGACGAGGCGCGGTACGGCATCGTCTGGGGCTCGGTGGGCGCGGGCCGCGCGTGCTTCGAGGCCGCGCTCGAGTACTCGAAGGAGAGAATCGTCTTCGGCAAGCCGATCTCCGCCTACCAGCTGACCCAGCAGAAGCTCGCCGAGATGGCGCTCGAGCTCAACCGGGCCGGGCTGGTCGCGCTCCACCTCGGGCGCATGAAGGACGCCGGCACGCTGCGCCCGGAGCACGTCAGCCTCGGCAAGCTCGGCAACGTGCGCGGCGCGCTGGAGGTCTGCCGCTCGGCGCGGTCGGTGCTCGGCGCGAACGGCGTCACCCTCGAGTACCCGGTGATCCGGCACATGAACAACCTCGAGTCGGTGCTCACCTACGAGGGCACCCACGAGGTGCACACGCTCGTGGTCGGCAACGCTCTCACCGGGACGTCGTCGTTCCGGTAGGCGGGTGACCTCGACGGCGCAACGGCGTCCCACGGCGCAGCACCGCGCCGCGGAGGCGCTGCGCAGCGCGATCCTCGACGGCGAGTTACCGCCCGGGCAGCGGGTCAACCAGGAGTCGTGGGCGGAGCGCGTCGGCGTGAGCATGATCCCGTTGCGCGAGGCGCTCCGGGCGCTGGCGGGTGAGGGGCTCGTCACGTACCGCCCGCGACGGGGGTACGTGGTCACGGAGCTCGACCTCACCGACCTCGAGGAGGTCTACGCCCTACGACGCCTGCTCGAGACGGAGGCGATCAGGCGGGGCGTCCCGCTCGCCACCGATGCGGACGTGGCCCGGCTGCGCCGCACCGCCGACGACTGCCGCGCCGCCGCGAGCCGCGGCGACCTGGCGACGCGCCTGGAGACGAACCGCGCGTTCCACGCGGTCCTGCACGGCCTCGCTCGGAGCCAGCAGCTGCAGCGGCTCGTCGACCTGCTCTGGGACTCCACGGAGGCGTACCGCGCCCTCTACTACGCCCTGCCCGGAGAGGCGGTCGAGGCGGACCGGGCCCACGATGCGATCGTCAGGGCGGTCGCGCGCCGTGACGTCGACGCCGTCGTCGCGCTGCAGGACGCGCATCGTGAACGGGCGCTCGACCGGTTGCGCGTCGCGCTCGCCGCCTGACTCGACCTGCCGCGATCCCTCGGAAGGGGGACGCACCGCGGGCGTCGAACACCTACACCGTGAGCGTGACCTGGATCGACCTCGAGGAGCAGTGGCTCCGGGACGGCAAGCACGTCTACTTCGCGCCCGAAGACGAGGCGGGGATCGGCGCCTTCGAGCAGCACCTGCGCAGCAAGCGCCTCCGCTTCGTCGTGCACAACCGCGCCGACGTGCCCGCCGTCGTCTTCGCGCGCCCGTCGCGCGACGCCCACGACGCCGCGGCGCCGCACACCGAAGAGCAGCGGGCCGCCTGACCGACCGGCGGCACGGTCGCCGAGCGGCGCGGTCGCTCAGTCGAAGACGATCACGCTCCGGATCCCGTCCTGGGCCTCCATCAGCTCGAAGCCGCGGTTCACCTCGTCGAGCGCGAGGCGGTGGCTCAAGAGCGCCTCG
>JAOUEK010000563.1 GCA_029858755.1 Thermoleophilia bacterium | reverse complement strand
CCCACGGTGCACGGGGTGGCCGAGCTGCACACGCACGAGGCTGCCCTCGACGACAGGCTCGATGACGCCCATACGGTGGGCCGGGTGGCAGCCGGTGACCACGGAGCCCTCGAGGAGCTGTATGGCCGCTACGGCCGCATCGTGCACTCGCTCGCCCAGCGCATCACACGCGACCCCGGCCTCGCCGAGGAGTGCACCCAGGACGTGTTCCTCGCCCTGTGGCGGAGCGCGCGCGACTTCGACGCGACCCGCGGCCGCCTCACCACGTGGCTGATGACGATCACGCGAAACCGTGCGATCGAGATGGTGCGCCACCGTGGACGGCGGCCGGCCCTGCACGACGGAGACGCGCTCGCGCTGGAGCTCGAGGCGGACGAGCGCGCCGCGGACCCGGTGGACGCGGTCGCGGACGCAGACGTCGCCGAGCGCGTTGCCGCAGCGATGGCCGAGCTTCCCGCCGACCAGCTCGAGGTCGTGAAGCTCGCGTACTTCGACGGCCTCTCGCAGACCGAGATCGCAGAAGTGATCGGAATTCCTCTCGGCACCGTAAAAGGAAGGATGAGACTCGCGCTCGACCGCCTCCGCACGATCGTCGACACGTACGACCTCTCTCCCGAGGCCGCGTGACCACGATCGACCTCGACCGGCCCGAGGACGGCGACGCGATCGCGTCTCTGTCGCGCGTCCTGCCTCGGGTCTCCCCCTCACCCCTCGTGCTCGAGCGCATCCTCGAGGAAGCCGCTCGCGGCGGTGAGGTGATCCGGCTTCGACCTCACCGGCGCCGGCGCCGTGCCGGCGGCGGAGCGGCTCTCGTAGTCGCCGCGGCCGCCGCGGCGATCCTGGCCGTCACCGTGGACCGCGGCGGACGCCCGGCGATCGACCGGGAGGCGGCCGTCACGGGCATCGAGTCGCAGGTCACCGGCGACGCGCGCCTCGTCGCGAGCTCGTCGACCGACGGGCGCCTGCTCGTGAAGCTGGACGACATGCCACCCGCGCCACCCGGCCACCACTACTCCGTCTGGGTCCTCCGCCGCGGCACCGCAGAGATGGAGGCGGTGGGGACGTTCACCCCGTCCTCCCCGTCCGTGTCGCTCGATCTCCCCCTCCCGGGCTCCGGCGACTACGTCGCCGTCGACGTCTCGGTCGAGGAGAACGCCGGCGCACCCGGGCACTCGGGCGTGAGCATCGCCGGCGCGACCTTCTCGTAGACGCTCCCGAGGCGCGCGAGCCGTGCCACGTCTCGAGGAATCCTCACGCCGGGCACACATGCCGCAGCCGATTCGGGTGTCACAACGGCGAGGGCTCGTCGATCGCACGGCTCGCAGCGACGGTCTACCACCGGCGCCGCACGATCGAGCCGGTGCACGCGTTCCCACCCGGCTCCCGCACGATCGCCGGGAATGCCCGCGCGACCGGGGCGCAGAAGCGCCGCGTCACGCTCTTGAGCTGCAGCGCGCTCGGCAGCGTGACGAAGCTGACCGGCGCCGCTCCCGGGAACGAGACACGGGAACCGGGCAGAACGTCAGCTCGCGGGATCGAGCTCGGAGAGCGGGTCGCCTGCGTCCAGAGCCGCGCGCTGCGCGATGATCCGGTCCCGGGCACGATCGAGCACGTCGTCGAAGAGATCGCCGAGGTGATCGGCCGCAGGGCGACGGCTCTCCGCCCACGCTCGCGGGAGCAACGCGCGCGCCTCGTCCTGCCGCGCGCGACAGGACTCCCAGTGCGTCTGGAGCCGCCGGTCGACGTTGTCGGGCATGGGACAGGTATCGGATGACCCGCCCGCCGACTGAAGAGCCTTCCGGCACCCGTTGTGCTCGCCGTGCAGGAGTGCCGGGCAACCGGGCGAAGGAAGGGTCTCGGCCGGGTCGGCACTGGCGTCCCCAACCCCTCCCCCGTCTTGGGGGCGCGTGTATTGGGGCCGGCCCGGCCACCACCCTCTCCGCGCCAGACGCGGCCGGTGGCCTCGGGGCCTGCCATCGAGATCCGCGTTCTCGCGGATGCCCCGATGACGGCCCGCT
>JAOUEK010000066.1 GCA_029858755.1 Thermoleophilia bacterium | reverse complement strand
TGTAGGCGACACCGAGGTCGAGGTAGTCCGTGTAGCTGAACCTCGTGCGGAAGGGCTCGTCGAGGTACATGCCGCTCTGGAACGAGCTGTCGAAGCGGAGGTAGCGCGACTCCTCGTCGTCGACGACGAGGAGCCGGTGGTAGCGGGTCTCGCGCGCCTCCCGCACCGTGAAGCCGGTGGCCAGCTCCGCGACGTCGGCGGGGTCCAGCTTGCGTGGCGTGCGATCCTCTCGCTGCCGGTAGAGGGGCGAGAAGTTCTGCACGTCGGCGGCGGCGAGCGTGCCGCCCTGCTCCGGCGCCAGCGAAAGCGTGATCGCGACGGCCGCTGCGGCGGCGACGGCGGTTGCGATCGTGACCACGCGTAGCCCGTTGGCGACTGCGACGACCCCTGCCGCGACGAGGAGAGCGACGCCGCCGGAGGCGATCACCTGGTCGGTGCCCAGCTCCGGGACGAGCCAGAAGGCCGTGACGAAGGTGCCGACGATGCTTCCGATCGTGGAGATCGCGAACAGGCGGCCGGCGATCGTGCCGAGCCGCTCCAACGAGCGGGCGGCGAGCCTGACGGCGATCGGCGTGGCGGCAGCGAGCACGACCGACATGGGACCGAAGAGCAGCGCTGCGGCGAGCAGCGGGTCGGCGCGCGGGCCGATGTCCCACCCGACGACGAGGTCGACGACGGCGCTATCGAGGTACGGGATGAGGAGGACGAGTCCGGCGCCGGCGGCGAGCGTACCGACGAGCAGGTACGGCGTCGGCAGTCGGTCGGCCAGCGCGCCGCCGACCCAGTAGCCGGTGGCGAGGCCGCTGAGCACGACTCCGATCAGGGCGCCCCACACGAAGATCGAGCTACCGAACGCGGGCGCGAGCACGCGGCTGGCGGTGATCTCGAGGCCGAGCAGGACGCCGCCGGAGAGGAACACGGCGATGCCGAGTGCGACTGCCTCTCGGCGGTCACGGTCCGGCGGCGACCCCATCGGTCACAGGCTACAGGCGGAAGACCCGTACCCAGGGGCCGCCGAGGCCGCTCGCCCCGGGGTCGGCGGCGAACGCGACCGGGGCCTCCCGCTCCAGCGCGTCGTAGAACGCGGCCTCTCGTGGATAGCGGTCGCGGGCGGCGAGCACGCGGTCGGTGACGGCGCCGGAGACGACGACGTAGTCGACGCCGAGCCTGCGCAACCGCGCGAGGTCGCGCCTGGGATCGGACGGGCGACCCGGCCCCGGCAGCTCGAGCCGGATTGCGTCCCTGTCGTCGAGCGGGAGCGTCGACGGGTCGAGGGCGATCCGCGCTGCCCCGGCCGGAACGGCGGTCTCGACCCAGGCGGCTGCTTGCTCGCGGGTGTCGGTACGGGTCAGGTCGCGGGCGTCGCCGACCGACCACGCGAGCGGCACGAGGACCAGCATGAAGGCGAGCGCGGCGAGCAGCCGCGAGCGGCCGGCGAGCACGGCGAGGACCGGAATCAGAGGGAGCACGTACCGCCCGAAATGGGCTCCGAGGGGAAGCAGGTACACGGCATACGCGGCGACGAAGGCGAGCAGAACGAGGTCGGCGTGTGTGCGCCGTCGCAGGGCGATCGCGACGCCGACGACCGCGACAAGCGTGAGCGGCCCGAGGGCCTCCCAGAGACGGTCGCCGAAGGCGACCGGGCTGGCCTCGTCGTGCTCGAAGCCCAGCCAGCCTGCGCGGGCGAGGCGCTGGACGCGCGACACGTCGTCCCAGGCGGCGCCCGCCCGCAGTACCACGAACGGACTGGTCGCCGCGAACGCCAGGACGGCGAGCGACCCGGCGACGGCGAGGCGCCGCCAATGGCCGACGCCTGCGACGAGGAGCGGGACGAGGACGACGGCGCCGGGGTACTTCGTGGAGGCGGCGAGCCCCGTGGCGGCGCCCGCCCACTCGAGGCGCCCGGCGAGCGCCAGCGCGAGCGCGACGGTCACGAACGTCGTGAGGAGGACGTCGGTGACCGCCATCCTCGAGTACGCGACATGCGTGGTCGCGACGGCTACACCGGCGGCGCCGATGAGGCCGGCGAGCCTTCCGTACGCGCGACGCCCGAGCCACCAGGCGGCCGCCACGCCACCGAGGCCGGCCGCCACGGCGACGACGCGGGCAAGCCCGTACGAGGGCTCCGCGGCGACCGCCTGCCACGGCGCCTGGAGGTACATGAGCAGCGTCGGGTAGTCGAACCAGCCGGGGTCGAGCCCGCCGCCGTGGACCATGCGCCAGGCGCGCGGGACGACGCTCTCCTCGTCGGGGTTGAGCAGCGGGTAGGGCAGCCCGTATGCGGCGCCGACGACGCGAAGGCCGGCGGCGAGGAGCAGGACACCGGCGAGCGCCGCCAGCTCGGCGCTGCCGGGCCGGGCGTGGCCGCGCGTCGCACCCGGCACGGCCGGCCCCAGCCGGATCAGACGTCGGGCGGGACGTCGCCGACGAGGGCGCGGACGTCGGTGTCGCTCACGAGCACGGCGTCGACGCCGGCACGCTGGAGCTCCTGCACGTCGTGGCTCGCCGCACCGGCGAGCTCGGCGATCGCCAGCTTGCCGGCGGGGATGTCGGGGAGCAGCGCGAGCAGCCGGTCGAGGGGGGCCTCGTCGTCGTCCACGTCCTCGGCGACGAGCAGCAGGATCTCGGGGTCGAGGTGCTCGAGCACACGCTCCAGGCCGTCCTCGTCGCCGACCCGGATCACGCACTCGAGCCCGAGCGCATGCGCCTGCTCGACCTGCTCGGCGAGGACGTGCTCGTCGTCGTCCGCAACGAGGACGACGGCGTCTGCCGACACGTCGGCGGCATGCCGGAGCGAGGGGCCGTAGACGAGCAGCGGCAGGTCGGAGCGGTCGCCGACGCCTTCCGCCAGGCCGCGGAGCACGATGCCCTCGGCGCCCTGCTCCCCGGCGGCCTGCGCTCCCTCACCGTCCCGGACCTCGACGAGGATCGAGATGCGCTCGCCCTCGGAGATCGCCTGGCTCAGCCGTCGCGCACCGCTCACGGCGCTGATCGTACTGCCCCGGGCGCCCGGCGGTTCGCGGGCGCGGCATCCGGCGTCGCCGCGAGACTCCGCGTGCGTGAGCACTCCGATCCGCCGCGTCTGCCTGCTGGGGGCCGAGTCGACGGGGAAGACGACCCTGGCACGCGCTCTCGCGGCCACCTACGACACGCTGTTCAACCCGGAGTTCGGACGCCCGTACACGGAGCTCGGCCGTGACCGCGAGGCCGCCTGGTCGAGCGACGAGTTCACACACATCGCCCGGCTCCACTGCTGGTACGAGGACTTCCTCGCCGGGCTCGCGCAGCGCATCCTCTTCTCCGACACGGACGCGTTCACGACCGCGCTGTTCCACGAGATGTATCTCGGCACGCCGGCGCACGGCTTCGAGGAGCTCGCCGCACGCGCCTACGACCTGTTCCTCGTGTGCGGGCTCGACGTGCCGTGGGCGGGCGACGAGATCAGGGAGTTCGAGGGGCAACGACGCTGGATGCACCACCGCCTGGTCGAGCGCGCGCGCGCTAGCGGCGCACCGTGGCTCCTGCTCGAGGGCACGCTCGAGCAGCGGCTCGGCGAGGCGAGCATCGCGGTCGACGGCCTGCTCGGACGGTAGCCCTCGACCGCCTGGGCTGTCGCGCGCCCGGGTGCTACCCACGGTGTGGCCGCGAGCTCGCCCGCACCGGCCAGCGGCACTCGTGCCCCGTCCATCGACGACGAGCGGCGCCACACAGTCGACACGATGTCGATTCGGAGTCGTTGCCAACATCGACATCGGACGGCGGCAGAATGAACAGTGGGTGGTGGGTTGGGGTGCCCCGCTGGAAAGCCGCTCGTCGCGATCGGCGGGTCAAGCGCCGATCGGATGCCAGACGGTCTTGAGCTCGAGGAACATGGCGATCTCCCACGGGCTCTGCTCGTCCGCCTGGCGCACGACCCGCTTCACGTTCTCCGCGGCGACGCGCTCGAGCTCGGCGCCGTCACCCTCGACGCCGGTGAGGTCGATCGCGTTGACGTCCATGTGGGCGGCCAGCACAGGGGCGAGCTCGCCCTGCAGCCCGGTGAGGACATTGACCACGCCTCCCGGGAGGTCGCTCGTGGCGCAACACTCGGCGAACTCGATCGCCGCGAGCGGATGGAGCTCGGAGGCCACGACGACGACCGCGTTCCCGCCGACGACGGCAGGGGCGACGCGGGAGACGAGGCCGCCGAGAGGCGGCTCGTCCGGGGCGATCAGCGCGACGACGCCGGTCGGCTCCGGGATCGTGAAGTTGAAGTAGGGCCCCGCGACGGGGTTCGTGCCGCCGAGCACCTGCGGCAGCTTGTCGGCCCAGCCCGCATACCAGACGACCTGGTCGACGGCGGCCTCCACCTCCGCCGGGCCGGAGCACACGGCCGCCAGGTCGGAGGCGCGGGCCTCCATCATCTCCGCGAGCCGGTACAGCACCTGACCGCGGTTGTAGGCGGTCGCGCCCGCCCACCCGGGATAGGCGCCACGCGCGGCGCGCACCGCGTCGCGGACGTCCTTGCGGGAGGCCCGGGCGACGTTCTGCCCCTCGGCCTCGTACGTCCGCCCGGACTCCGAGCGCGGGAAGGCGCCGCCCACGTACAGCTTGTACGTCTTGCGCACGGGCAGTCGCGCCATCAGTCGAACCTCAGGTAGGCCTCGAGCCCGTGGCGGCCGCCCTCGCGGCCGAAGCCCGACTCCTTGTAGCCGCCGAACGGCGACGCGGGGTCGAAGCGGTTGAACGTGTTCGCCCAGACCACGCCGGCGCGAAGGCGCTCCGCCATCCACAGGATCCGTGAGCCCTTCTCGGTCCAGACGCCGGCCGACAGCCCGTAGGCCGTGTTGTTCGCCTTCTCCACCGCCTCGTCCGGCGTGCGGAACGTGAGCACGCTGAGCACCGGGCCGAAGATCTCCTCCTGGGCGATGCGGTAGCTCTGCGCGACATTGGTGAAGACCGTCGGCCTGAACCAGAAGCCCCGTTCCGGCAACGCGCACGACGGCTGGAAGATCTCCGCCCCTTCCTCCTCCCCGCTCGCCACCAGCTCGGTGATCCGCTCGAGCTGCTCCCGCGAGTTGATCGCGCCGACATCGGTGTTCTTGTCCAGCGGATCGCCGACACGGAGCGTCTCCATGCGCCGCTTGAGCTTCGCGATCACCTGCTCGTAGATCGACTCCTGCACGAGCAGCCGGGAGCCCGCACAGCAGACCTCGCCCTGGTTGAAGTAGATGCCGTTGATGATCCCCTCGATCGCCTGATCGAGGGCCGCGTCGTCGAAGACGATGTTCGCCGCCTTACCACCGAGCTCGAGCGTGAGCCGCTTGCGCGTCCCGGCAACCGCGCGCTGGATGTCCTTGCCGACCTCCGTGGAGCCGGTGAAGGCGATCTTGTCGACGTCGGGATGCCGCACGAGGTCCGCCCCCGTCCGCCCGTCGCCGGTGACGATGTTGACGACGCCGGGCGGCAGCCCCGCCTGGCGACAGACGTCGGTGAACAGGAGCGCCGTCAGCGGCGTCGTGTGCGACGGCTTCAGCACCACGGTGTTGCCGCACGCGAGCGCCGGCGCGATCTTCCAGGCGAGCATCAGCAGCGGGAAGTTCCACGGGATGATCTGGCCCGCCACGCCGAGCGGACGGGGGCTCCGGTTCGGGAACGCGTACTCCAGCTTGTCCGCCCAGCCCGCGTAGTAGAAGAAGTGGGCAGCCGAGATCGGGAGGTCGACGTCGCGCGACTCCTTGATCGGCTTGCCGCTGTTCAGGGACTCGGCGACCGCGAACTCGCGCGAGCGCTCCAGCAGGATGCGCGCGATCCGGAACAGGTACTTCGCCCGCTCGCCCGGACGCAGGCTCGACCAGCCGTTCTCGAACGCGTCGCGCGCAGCCTGAACCGCGACGTCGACGTCCTCGGTGCGCGCGGTCGCGACCTCTGCCAGGTGCTCCTCGGTCGCCGGAGAGATCGTCGAGTACCACTCGCCCGAGCGCGGCTCCACGACCTCGCCGCCGATATAGAGGCCGTAGCGGGCCTCGAAGGAGACGATGTCGCGCGCCTCCGGCGCGGGCGCGTAGTCCCAGGCGAGCGGGGCGGGGACGGCCGTACCCCTCTTCGCGACGTCGCTCATCTCAGTCAATGGTGAAGTAGTCGCCGGACTGGTAGACGCCGGTCTTCTGCTTGCGGATCTGCTGCAGCACGTCGTTGAGCAGCGAGGAGGCGCCGAAGCGGAACAGGTCGGGCGTGAGCCAGGCGACGCCGAGCGTCTCGTGCAGCACGCACAGGTACTGGATCGCCTGCTTCGCGACGCGAATGCCGCCCGCGGGCTTCATCCCCACCATCCGCCCCGTCTCCTCGTGCACGTCCCGGATCGCCTCCAGCATGCACAGCGTCACCGGCAACGTCGCCGCCGGCGCGACCTTGCCGGTCGAGGTCTTGATGAAGTCCGCGCCGGCGGCCATCGCGAGCAGCGAGGCTCGGCGCACGTTGTCGTATGTCCCGAGCTCCCCGGTCTCGAGGATCACCTTCAGGTGGGTCCGCCCGCAGACCTCCTTGACGCGCACGATCTCGTCGTAGACCTTCGCGTAGCGCCCCGACAGGAACGCCCCGCGATCGATCACCATGTCCACTTCGTCGGCGCCCAGCTCGACCGCCGCCCGCACGTCGGCGACCTTCACCTCGAGCGGTGACTGCCCGGACGGGAACGCCGTCGCGACCGACGCGACCTTCACCCCGGTTCCCTCCAGGCGCTGCCTCGCCGTCGGCACCAGGTTCGGGTAGACGCACACCGCGGCCACGGAGGGAACGCTGCGATCGACTGGGTCCGGGCGCACCGCCTTCGAGCAGAGCGCGGCGACCTTTCCCGGCGTGTCTGCCCCCTCCAGCGTCGTCAGGTCGATCATGCGCACCGCGAGATCGAGCGCGAAGAGCTTCGACTCGCGCTTGATCGAGCGCTTCGCGAGGTCGGCCGCACGGGCCTCGAGCGCGACTGCGTCGACTGAGCCGATCCGGGGCAGCCTCGGCTCCAGGGGCAGCTCGAAGCCTCCGGGAAGTGCAGGAGCCTGCGCCACCGTCCGAGTGTAGCCCGGGCCGGCCGGGGCTACTGGTAGCGGAGAGCCTCGGACGGACGGATCCGCGAGGCCCGTACGGCCGGGGCGAGCGTCGCGAGCATGGCGACCGCGTAGACGACGAGGTAGACGACGAGGAGGTTCCACCACGGCACCGCGAGCGTCAGGTTCTCCCAGCTCGGCTGCTGCCGCGAGTCGGCGACGATGTTCCAGGCCAGCACCAGCCCGAGCGTCGTCCCGACCACGATCGCGGTCAGGGCGACGAACGACGACTCGAGCAGGAACGTCGCCTGCACCATTCCGCGGCGGAAGCCGATTGCGCGCAGGATCCCGATCTGCTGGCGGCGCTCGGCGACCGAGCGGGCGCTGATCACCCCGAGGGCGGCGACCCCGACGATGAGCCCGAGCCCCATGAACCCCTGGATCAGCTGATTGAACGTGCGGTTGGCGCCGACCGCGTCGTCCACGACCTCCTGGATCGACTGCGCCTCGAGCCCGTTGGCGAGGAAGGCCGACTCGAGCGTCGCCGCCGCCTCCGCCGGCTCGACCCCGGGCGCGGTCGCGAAGTAGTGGATCGTCGGGCGGGCACGGCCCGGGAGGGCGGCCGTCAGCGTGTCCTGCGAGGTCGAGAGCCCGATCATCTCGAGCGGCGCCACGTCCTTGAGCACGCCGATCACCGTCAAGTCGAGCACGGCGCCGGTCTGCGGGTCGACGGCTGCGACGGGAATCGGGTCGAACACGCCGTCCTCGAAGTAGAAGCCGGTGAGCTTGAAGTCGGGGTACACACCGAACGAGAACTGGTCGCGCCGTGGGACGACGAAGGCATCGACGACCGCGAGCCCCGGCTCGTTGGCGAGCGCCGCCCAGACCTCGTGTGGCGAGTCATAGCCGCGCGCCATCGCTCCGAGCCCGAATGTCGTGTGCTCGAGGAACGAGCGGTCGAGGCCGCGCACCGGATAGGCCTCGGCGGCTCGACCCGTGCCCACCTGCGTCGCGTCGAGCGAGATCACGGACTGGCTGCCGACCGCGGTGAAGTCGGCGGCCCGGATCCCGGGCGCCGAGCGGAGTGCGCGTTGCATGTCGTCGACCGGGGCGGAGCCGGAGGTGCCGCCGCGGACGTTATACCCGCCACCGAACTCCTCGACGTTGTCGAAGGCCTTCGTGAACGACTCGGTGGAGGTCGTCCCCGTGACGAGCGTGAAGACGACGAGCGTGAACATCGCAAGACTG
>JAOUEK010000065.1 GCA_029858755.1 Thermoleophilia bacterium | reverse complement strand
GCCGCTCGGCGCACCGGAGCTCGTCGAGGCGGTCGACCCGCGACAGCGCAGGGAACAGCCGGCTCCAGAGCATGACGACGCCGATCGTGGCCACGCCACCGATCACCACCGCCGGCACGGCGCCGACGAGCGCCGCCGCCACGCCCGACTCGAACGCGCCGAGCTCGTTGGAGCCGCTGATGAAGACCATCTCCACCGCATTGACCCGGCCGCGGAGGGCGTCGGGCGTGACGAGCGGGAGGATCGTCGCGCGCAGCACGACGCTGACCATGTCGAAGGCGCCCGCCGCGGCCAACGCGACCAGCGAGAGCCACATCTCGCGCGAGAGCCCGAAGGCGACCATCGAGGCGCCGAAGCCGGCGACGGCGACGAGCAGGATCGGCCCCACGCGCCGGCGCAGAGGCCTCCGCGAGAGGATCGCGCCCGCGGCGATCGCACCGACGGCGGGAGCGCTGCGAAGCAGACCGAGGCCGACGGGTCCTACGTCGAGCACGTCCTTCGCGAACACGGGTGTCAGCGCGACCGCACCCCCGAGCAACACGGCGAAGAGGTCGAGCGAGATCGCGCCGAGCAGCACCGGCGTGCGCCTGATCAGGCCCACGCCCGCCAGCACGCTCCGCACCGTGACGCGCTCGGGGACGAACGGGTCGCGGTAGCGCTCGCGCACGAGCGCGACGCAGGCGGCGGCGCACAGGGAGAGCCCCGCGGCGACGCCGTAGACGAGCTCGGGGGAGAGCGCGAAGAGCAGGCCGCCGACGGCCGGCCCGGCGACGATCGCGGTCTGCCACCCCGTGGAGTTGAGCGCCATCGCCGACGGAAGCGCCTCCGCCGGGATCAGCGTTGGGGTCATCGCCCGGGAGGCCGGCGCCCCCAGGCCCGACGCCGTGCCGGTGCAGACGGCGAGGCCGAAATAGGGCCACGCAGACGAGGGCTCGGCCGACGACAGGCCGAGCAGCGCCAGCGCCACCGCGGCGTCGATGCCGAGCATGAGGCCGACGAGCGCTCGCCGTGGGAGGCGATCGGCCATCTGGCCGGCGGGCAGCGCGAGCGCGAGCAGCGGCAGGAACTCCGCCAGCCCGATCAGGCCGAGGTCGAGCGGGTCGCCGGTGATCTCGTACACCTGCCACCCGATGGCGACCTGCATCATCGTCATGGCGAGCGCCTCCAGCAGCACCGCCAGCCAGAAGAGGCGGAAGTCGCGCTCGTGAAGGGCGCCCCTGCCGGGCGCCGCGCTCACGCAGCCTCGTGCTCGCCGGAGGTCTCGCCCGCCGCCGAAGGCGGCGCAGAGAAATCGACCTCGAGGCGGCGGATGCGCGAGCCGCCGACCTCGAGCACCCGCAGGCGCAGCCCACTTGCCACGACCTCGTCGCCGACGTCGGCCTGCCGGCCGAGCTGGCCGAACACGAGGCCCGCGATCGTGTGGTAGTCCTCGTGCTCGAGGGACGTGCCGAAGTCTTCGTTGAAGTCGTCGAGCGTGTACGTCCCCGCGATCCGGATCGTTCGCTCGTCGACGCGCTCGACCGACGTGTCGGGGAGGTCGAACTCGTCCTCGATGTCGCCGACGATCTCCTCGAGCACGTCCTCGAGCGTGACGATGCCCATGGTCGAGCCGTACTCGTCGACCACGACCGCCAGATGCTGGTTCGTGCGGCGGAACTCGGCCAGCAGCGCCGCCAGGTCCTTCGTCTCCGGCACGACATACAACGGTCGGAGCAGCTCGGCCAGCTCCACCGCCTCGATGCCGCGGTCGATGAGCGCGCCGAAGAGGTCGCGCACGTGGAGCACCCCGAGGATCTCGTCGAGGGACTCGCGGAACACCGGATAGCGGGTGTACGGGGAGTCGAGCACCGTCTGCAACGCCGTCTCGGGCGGCAGCTCGACCGAGAGCGCGACCACGTCGGGCCGCGGCACCATCACGTCCGAGGCCTCCTTCTCCGCGAAGTCGAAGACCTTGTAGAGCATCTCCTCCTCGGCCGTCTGGATCTCGCCCACGTCCTCGGCCACCGCGACCGACTGCCGGATGTCCTCGCGCGTGAAGGCGATCATGCCGGCGGGCGCGGGCGTGATGCGGAGCAGGCGCAGCGCAGCGTTCGCGCTGTGCTGGAGCAGCCAGACGATCGGGTGCAACGTGCGCGCGAAGACGTCGAGCGGCACGGCGAGGGCGATCGCGATCGCCTCCGCCTTCTGCAGCGCCACGGCCTTGGGGACGAGCTCGCCCAGCGTCACGGAGAGGTAGGTGAGCACGGCGAACGCGAGCGCGAAGGCGACGCCCCGCGGCAGGAAGTCGAGGATCCCGGAGACGAGCGGCTCGCCGATCGCACCGAGGGCGATCCCGACGACGGTGATCCCCACCTGCACCGTGGAGATGAAGCGGACGGGCTCGTCCATCAGCCGCAACGCAGTGCGCGCGGCCCGGTTGCCGCCCTCGGCGCGCTCCTCGAGGCGGCTGCGGCGCGCGGTGACGAGCGCGTACTCGGCCGCGACGAACACGGCGTTGACGAGCACGAGCAGGAGCACGCCGAGAATGCGCCAGAGATCGCTCACGCGCAGAGGCCGTCCTTCGGCCCGTCAGTCGCTCGAAAGGCAGACGCCCCGATCTCCGGGGCGCCGGTACTGGGCGGTAGCTCGCCGTCCACTCAAGCGGCAGTATAGGTGACGATGCCGCTGTCCTCCCGCGACGCGGCCCGCCCCTCCACCGCCAGCCGCTCGAGATGGGACAGGGCCTCGGTCACGGCGAAGCGCATGTCGGAGGCCGTCAGCTCCGAGCCGAAGAGGTCGGCGCAGATGTCGTACGCCGTCCGCCGCCGACCCTGCACGGCAGTCAGCGCCGCGTCGAGCCGCTCGCGGTGGTGGACGATCAGCTCGCGCGCGCGAGCGGCGGGATCGGCGATCGGGTCGCGGTGCCCCGGGAGCGCCACCGTCGGCGCCAGCCGAATCGTCCGCTCCAGAGACGCGAAGTAGTCGCCGAGCGGGTCGGCGGAGCTCGCAGGCCACAGCCCGATCGCAGGCGTGATCGGGGCGAGCAGATGGTCGCCCGCGACGAGCACGCCATCACGGAGCAGCGTGAGCTGGCCGTCGGCGTGCCCGGGAGAGGCGACGACCTCCCAGCCGCCGACGTCGTCACCGTCGTCGACCAGCTCCGGATCCTCGACGAAGTGCACCACCGAGCGGGCGAGCGCCGTCTCGCGTGCCAGCCCGGCTGCCGCCTCTTCGGGCATGCCGTGGCGCAGGAACCAGCTCTCCACGGCCGCCGAGCGATCCGTGCCCCACGTCAGGGCGCATTGCCCGTAGTCACGGCGGCCCTGGAGGACGGTCGCGCCCGTGAGCGCGGCGAGATCCGCGGCCGCACCGACGTGGTCGGGGTGGTAGTGCGTGACGAAGATCCGCGCCACGGGCCCGTCCAGCTGCCGCAGCTCCTCCTCCCAGCGCTCGCGCGCACCCGGGAGCCCGAGCCCGGTGTCGACGATCGTCCATCCGTCCTCTCCGGGCAGCAGGTACGCGTGGACGTGCTCGAGACGGAACGGCAGCGGCAGCGTCACGCGCCGGATGCCCAGGGGTAGCGCAACCACGCTGCAACGCTACTCGCAGCCACCGGGCAGCCGCGGTGTCAGACGCCGAAGAGGGCGCGAGCGCCAACGCCGGACGTGTCCCCTTCCGCCTCCGAGTCGGGCGCCGGCCCTGCGTCCAGCCTGCGGAGATGAGCCGGCGGGTGCCGCGACCGCAGCCGCACGGGCAGGTCCGGCTCGATCCCTCGATGACGCATTTCTCCTTATCGCATCCATAAGCCACTCTCATGACACTGTGGTACCGTTGAACCACTGTGGACGTGCGGTCCCTCACCATGCCGGTGGAAGAGGCCGAGGTGTTGTCCGCGGAGCAGGTGGTCGAGCTGGTGCTCGAGCGCCTCCACCCGCGCGTCGCACTCGCCTGCTCCTTCCAGAAGGAGGAGTCTGTGCTGCTCGACATGCTGCTCGAGCGCGAGCCAGGCGCGCGCGTCTTCGCCCTCGACACGCACGTCCTCTTCCCCGAGACGTACGCGACATGGCGCACCGTCGAGCAGCGCTACGGGATCGAGGTCGAGGTCTTCCAGGGGCCCTCGCTGGGGCGGCAGGCAGCGACCCACGGCGACGCGCTCTGGGAGCGCGATCCCGAGCTCTGCTGCGCGATCCGCAAGGTCGCACCCTTGGGGAGGGCGCTGGCCGGGCTGGACGGCTGGATCTCCGGGATCCGCCGCGACCAGTCCCCCACCCGCGCGGAGACGCCGAAGCTCGCCTGGGACGAGCGCCACGAGCTGTGGAAGGCGTGCCCGCTCGCCGGCTGGACGGACGACGACGTGTGGGCGTACGTCCGCGAGCGCGACGTGCCGGTGAACCCCCTGCACGAGCGCGGGTACGCTTCGATCGGATGCACGCACTGCACCCGTCCGGGTGACGGTCGCGACGGCCGCTGGGCAGGGTCGTCGAAGACCGAGTGCGGGCTGCACGTATGACCGACGCCGACGCGCCACTCCACCTCTCGCACCTCGACGAGCTCGAGGCCGAGGCCGTGCACATCATGCGCGAGGTCGCCGCAGAGCTCGAGCGGCCGGTGCTGCTGTTCTCCGGCGGCAAGGACTCGATCGTGCTCCTGCGCCTGGCGGAGAAGGCGTTCCGACCGGGGCGCTTCCCGTTCCCGCTGATGCACGTCGACACGGGTCACAACTTCCCGGAGGCGATCGACTTCCGCGACCGGCGCGTGGCGGAGCTCGGCGAGCGCCTCGTGATCGCCTCGGTGCAGGAGTCGATCGACAAGGGACGCGTCGTCGACCAGACCGGGCCGCGCGCCTCCCGCAACCAGCTGCAGACGACGACGCTCCTCGACGCGATGATCGAGCACGGCTTCGACGCCGCGATCGGCGGCGCGCGCCGCGACGAGGAACGATCACGCGCAAAGGAGCGAATCTTCTCGTTCCGCGACGACTTCGGGCAGTGGGACCCGCGCGCGCAGCGGCCCGAGCTCTGGAACCTCTACAACGGCCGGATCCGCAAGGGCGAGCAGGTGCGGGTGTTCCCGATCTCCAACTGGACGGAGCTCGACGTCTGGCAGTACGTCGCACGGGAGCAGCTCGAGCTGCCGTCGATCTACTTCGCGCACGAGCGGGATGTGTTCGAGCGTGACGGGATGCTCTACGCGGCCTCCGAGTTCGTGGAGCGGTATCCCCACGAGGTGCCGTTCACGGAGATGGTGCGCTTCCGCACCGTCGGCGACATGACCTGCACCGGTGGCGTGCGCTCGCACGCGAGCACGATCGAGACGGTCGTCGCGGAGATCGCCGCCACGCGGGTCACAGAGCGCGGCGAGACGCGCGCCGACGATCGCGTCACGGAGGCGGCGATGGAGGACCGCAAGCGAGTGGGCTACTTCTAGCCTCCCGCCAGGCGGGCACACCGCTGAAGAGGGACGCCGGCGGCCGAAGACCATGACCCAGACCCCGACACACACCGACCACGGAGCGCTCGAGTAGACATGGGCTCACCCGATCTCACGGAGCTGCTGACCGGCGAGGCGGCCGAGGCCGAGCTTCTACGGCTCGTCGCCTGCGGCTCGGTGGACGACGGCAAGTCGACGCTGATCGGCCGCCTGCTCTACGACACGAAGCAGGTCTTCGTCGACCAGTGGGAGCACATCGAGGCGACGAGCGAGCGTCGCGGCGACGGCTACGTGAACCTCGCCCTGCTCACGGACGGGCTCCGCGCCGAGCGCGAGCAGGGCATCACGATCGACGTCGCCTATCGCTCGTTCGTGACGCCCCGTCGGCGCTTCCAGCTGGCCGACGCGCCCGGGCACGTGCAATACACGCGCAACATGGTCACCGGTGCGTCAACCGCCGACGCGGCCGTCGTGCTGCTCGATGCCCGCAAGGGCGTGATCGAGCAGACGCGCCGCCACACCTACATCGTCTCCACGCTCGGCACGCCGCACGTCGTGTTCGCGGTCAACAAGATGGATCTGGTCGGGTACGAGGAAGGCGCGTTCCGCGGGATCCAGCGCGCGGTCGAGCAGCTGGCCACCCGTCTCGGCGCGCAGGACGTCGTCACCATCCCCATCGCCGCGCTACACGGGGACAACGTCGTCGAGCGCTCCGACCGCATGGCCTGGTGGCAGGGGCCGGCGCTCCTCGAGTACCTCGAGACGCTCGAAGTGGCGGCGGACCGCAACCTCCACAGCCGCCGCTTCCCCGTGCAGTGGGTGATCCGCCCGATGACGGAGGAGCACCACGACTACCGCGCGTACGCCGGGCAGGTGGCGGGCGGCGTGTGGCGCGCGGGCGATCCGGTGATCGCCCTGCCCTCGGGCCTGCGCACGCGCGTCGCCGCCGTCGAGTCCGCCGACGGGCCGCTCGAGCTGGCGGTGCCGGGGATGTCGGTCGCGATCCGCCTCGAGGACGACCTCGACCTCCCCCGCGGCGACATGCTCGCCGACCCCGACGACCAGCCGATCGCGGCGCGGTCGCTCGAGGCGACGGTCTGCTGGATGAGCGAGCAGCCGCTGACGCCGGGTATGCGCCTCGGCGTCAAGCAGACGACGCGCACCGTCCGCGCCGTGATCGAGTCGATCGACTCCGTCGTCGACATGAACACGCTCGAGGAGCACTCCGCCGACCAGATGCGGCTGAACGACATCGGCACCGTCCGCCTGCGGCTCTCCGGCCCGCTGCTGGTCGATCCCTACGCCGAGAACCGGGCGACGGGCGCGTTCATCCTGATCGGAGAGGCCACGAACGACACCGTCGCCGCCGGCATGGTGCGCTCCGCGACGACCTAGTAGGACTTTGTTACTCCCTTCGATGGAAGAGGGTGAGCTGGTCGAGGTCGACCGGAGCGTCGGCTGCAGGCTCTTGCGCCCGCCCTGCTCGACCAACCCGCGCACGTACACAAGCGCGTTCTCGCGCTGCCGCACGTGCGGCAGCGGCCGCACCGGCGGTGAGCTGCTGTTACGAGGCGGGCCCGACCGGCTTCGGTCTGCAGCGCTACCTGGTCGAGCGCGGTATCGATTGCCGGGTCGTGGCGCCTGCGTTGGTGCCGCGGCGTCCCGGCGATCGGGTCAAGACCGACAGTCGTGATGCGCGCAAGCTTGCGCGTCTGCTCGGGGGCGGTTTGCTGGAGCCGATCCATGTGCCCTCGCGCGAGCTGGAGGCGGCTCGTGACCTGGTGCGCACGCGTGAGGACGCGCGCCTTGATCGGATGCGTGACCGCAATCGGCTCTCGAAGTTCTGTTTGCGTCACGGACGCACGCTGCCGACCAGCTCCTGGACGCTGCTGCGGCGCAAATGGCTGTCGGAGCAGCAGTTCGAGTTAACACCCGCTCGACCGCCTCTTCGTCGTACGGCAACGTGCACTCCTCGAGCAACTCGTCAGCGCGAACCGCGGCCAACCGGATCGAGCGAGCGTGCACGTCCAGACCAACAGATACCGTCGTAAAGTCAGGCATGGTCGGCGACCTCCGTATGTGGCTCTACCGGGCCTACCCCGGCAACCCACGACAACTACGTGGGCGCCGACCACTCTCACTCAATGCCCGGATGCTCCATCCTGTCTAGCTGTCCTACCCACAGACGTTGTGAACGCGACTGGCCGGCGGCTTGCCTCCGAGCGAGCTGTGCGGCCTGCGCGTGTTGTAGTGGTGAAGCCAGTGTGGCGGGGCGGCTCGGCGCTCGCGGTGTGAGCGGTAGGTAAGTCCGTACGCCCACTCCCTTGCCATTGTCTGGTGGAAGCGCTCGACCTTCCCGTTCGTACGTGGTCGGTGTGGCTGGGTGCGCAGGTGCCGGATCCCGTCCCGCGCGAGGAGCTCGCGGAAGGAGCGGCTGTGGGTGTAGGCCCAGGCATTGTCGGTCATCAGCCGCTTGGCGTTGATCCCGTGATCGACGAAGAAGGCGAGCGCGCGCTCGAGGAAGGCGACGACCGTCTCTGCCCGCTCGTCGTCCTGGATCTCGGCGTAGGCGAGGCGCGAGTGGTCGTCGACGACGGCGTGCACGAAGTCGTACCCGACCCGACCATCGACGTCAGCAGCTGTGCGCGAGCGATCGCCCGTCACCCGGTGGCCGGGGCGCAGGAAGCGGGCATAGCGGGAGACATCCATGTGCAGGAGGTCGCCCGGACAGGGCCACTCGTAGCGGTTGGCCGGCTCCCGCGGCGCCCGCTCGGGGCGAGAGAGGCCGAAGCGGCGGAGCACCTTCCAGACCGTAGAGTGCGCGAAGCCGGTGGCGCCGGCGACGAGCCTCGGTCCCCAGCCCGTCG
>JAOUEK010000562.1 GCA_029858755.1 Thermoleophilia bacterium | reverse complement strand
GTGGTGAAGCGCATCGTCGCCGGGCTGCCCTCGACACCCGGGACGAAGGCCGCGTCGACGACCGGCGACGCGAGCCGCAGCTGTATCGCCAGCTGCTTGCCGGTGAGCACGCGCGGCTCCCAGCGGTGGTTCGGGTTCTCGGGCACCGCGTCCCAGGGGTCGTCGACGGCGGCCAGGTACGGCAGGTCGTTGCCGAAGACGTCGAGCGCGCTGGCCGTGCGGCCGCCGGACGAGGAGAAGTAGAGCGTCTGCGCCGGCTCGCCCTCGAAGCTGAGGATCAGGCCCCGGGTCGTCTTCACCGCACGCGTGGTGGCGGGAGACTCGACGGCCACGCCCCCGTACACCTGGCTGCGGTAGTCCGCGTAGAGGTCGTAGTCCTGCCCCTCGAGCAGGCCCGCCAGGGCGTAGGTGCGCGCCGCCACCGCCTGGGCCCGGAGCGCCGCCGCGGGCCAGTCCTTCGGCATCTCGCCGGGGACGACGCCCTGCAGGTACGCCTCGAGGCCGAGCACGTTGACGACCTGGAGCGCGCCGCCGACGAGCGACACGCGGAGCTCGCCCCGGACCAGCAGGTCGCCGAGCTGGAGCGGCGCCCCGGCGACGGGAAGGATGCGCAGCGGCCCTACGAGCGGCACGCGCTTGCCCTCGACGGCGAGCCGCAGGCGCCGATCGACCGCGGCGGTGCCCGCAGGGAGCAGCGTCGTGGTGCCGTCGGCCCCGCGCACGCGAACCGGCGCCGCGGAGGTGACACGGACCGAGGTCGCCTTCGCCACGAGCAGCACGCGCACCTTCGACACCGCGACGGGCTCGAGCACGGTGCCGGGGTAGTACGTGGCGAGGATCTGCTCGAACGTCCGTCCCTCGCGCGCCTGGCCGAGCGCGCCCCACTGGCTCATGCCCACGCCGTGCCCCCAGCCGCCTCCGGTGAGCACGAACAGGGGCGGCGGGGACGCCGCCGGCGCGGCGACCGAGACGGCGGCGACCGACGCCGAGAGCACGAGGCCGATGAGGATGGATGTCGCCCGCAACGAAGTTCTCTCTGGAGTTCTCGGCGAGAGCCGCTACGCCTTGAGCCGCTCCGCGTACTGCGTCTCGTAGTAGGCACGGTAGGCGCCGCTCTTGATCGGCTCCCACCAGGCGCGGTTGTCCCTGTACCAGGCGACGGTTGCGGGCAGCCCGCCCTCCCCGAACGACCGCTCGGGAGCCCAGCCGAGCACGCGGAGCTTGGCGTCGTCGAGCGCGTAGCGGCGGTCGTGGCCCGCCCGGTCCTCGACGTGGCGGACGAGCGCGGGGTTAGCGCCGGTGAGCTCGAGGATGCGATGCGTCACCTCGAGGTTCTCGCACTCCTCGCCGCCGACGTTGTAGACCTCCCCGGGCGACCCCTCGTGGAGCACGAGCTCGATCGCCGCGCAGTGGTCCTCAGCGTGGAGCCACTCCCGCACCTGCCGGCCGTCCCCGTACAGCGGCAACGGCTCACCCTCGAGGGCGTTCGTGACGAAGAGCGGGATCAGCTTCTCCGGGTACTGGTTCGGGCCGTAGGTGTTGGCGCCGCGGGTGATCGACGCGCGCACCCCGTAGGTACGGACGTAGGCGAGCACCTGCAGGTCGCCGCCGGCCTTCGCCGCGGCGTACGGGCTCGACGGCCGCAGCGGGTCGCCCTCGACGGAGCGCCCGCCCCCGTCGAGGTCGCCGTAGACCTCGTCGGTCGACACCTGCACGTAGCGGGCGTCGTGCGCCCGGGCCCACTCGAGCAGCGTCATCGTCCCCAGCACGTCGGTGTGCACGAACTCCTGTGGGGTGAGGATCGAGCGGTCGACGTGCGTCTCGGCGGCGAAGTTGACCAGTGCGTCGCACCCGGCGGCGGCTCGCGCGACCGCGTCAGCGTCGGCGATGTCGCCGACGACGAGCTCCGCATCGACTCCCTCCAGGTTCGCCGGGTTGCCCGCGTAGGTGAGCTTGTCGAGCACGACCACCTCCGCGCCACCTGCGGCGAGCCGCTTGACGAAGTGCGAGCCGATGAAGCCG
>JAOUEK010000064.1 GCA_029858755.1 Thermoleophilia bacterium | reverse complement strand
CTCGTCACCGGGAGGCGCGACGCCGGCTGGCCGCCGTCGAGCGAGGGCTTCGACGTGCTCGTGAACGCCACGCCCGTGAAGGACGCGACGCCCGTCGCCCCGCACGCGGGACAGCAGGTGGTCGACCTCGCGTACAACGCCGACGGCTCCGAGACGGCGCTCGTCGCCGCCGCCCATGCAGCGGGGTGCGAGATCGTCGTCGACGGGCTGGACGTGCTCCTCTTCCAGGGCGTTGCCTCCTTCGAGCGCTGGACGGGCCTCCCGGCGCCGATCCAGACCATGCGTGACGCGCTCCGCCGGCATGAGCCCGCGCCCTGAGCTCGCGCCCCTGCGACAGGTCGCCGAGGACGTCGCCGCGGACTGGGGCCTCGAGCTCGGGCCCCCGTTCCCGCTCTCGCGCTTCGCCTACGTCGCCCCGGCGGGTCACGACACCGTGCTCAAGGTGACGTCGCCCGACGACGACGAGTCCGACGAGGAGGCGGACGCGCTCGGGCTGTGGGCCGGGGAGGGGGCCGTGCGGTTGCTCCGGCGGGACGTCGGGCGCCGCGCGCTCCTGCTCCAGCGGGCGCGGCCGGGCACCGACCTCGCCGCGCTCCCCGACGACGAGGCGACCGCGATCGCCGTCGATGTCGGACTGCGCCTGTGGCGGCCCGCCGGCGCGCCGTTCCGCCGGGTCGGCGACCACGTGCCCCGGTGGCTGGCGAACGCCGAGCGGGCCGGCGCCTCGCCCGCCCTCGTGCGCGTGGCGTCGCGCCTGTACGCCGCGCTCGAGCCCGGGAGCTCGACGCTCGTCCACGGCGACCTCCACCACCACAACCTTCTCGACGCCGGCGGCCGGTACCTGGCGATCGACCCCAAGCCGATGCTCGGCGAGCCGGAGTTCGACGTCCCGACCTATCTCTGGAACCCGCTCTCGTGCCGAATGCGGCGCGACGTGACCGAGCGCCGCATCGCGGCGTTCGCCGCCGCCGGCCTGGACGAGCGACGGATCCGAGCGTGGGCCGTGATCCGCGGCGCCTACCTGCGCTCCGACCCGCGTGAGCTGGAGCTGCTGCGGGCCTTGATCCCGTAGCCGTCCCCACCGGACGGCCGTCTAGGCTTGCGTGGTGACCCTCAGCCTCGTCACCGCAGGGGAGTCCCACGGGCCTGCGCTCGTCGGGATCGTCACCGGCCTGCCCGCCGGCCTGCGGCTCGACCGGGACGCGATCGACTCCGACCTGCGCCGCCGCCAACAGGGATACGGCCGCAGCCCGCGGCAGAAGTTGGAGAGCGACGAGGTCGAGGTGCTGAGCGGCCTGCGGCACGGCGTCACGCTCGGCACGCCGCTCACGCTCGTCGTCCGCAACCGGGATCACCGCAACTGGCTCTGGGGCATGAGCCCGTGGCCACCGGAGGGCGAGCCGACCGGGAAGGGCACGAAGCCGGTCACGCTGCCCCGGCCGGGTCACGCGGACCTCGCCGGCGTCCTCAAGTACGGCCACGACGACGTCCGAAACGCCCTCGAGCGGGCCAGCGCGCGCCACACTGCCGTGCACGTGGCGGCGGGCGCGGTCGCGAAGGCGCTGCTCGCCGAGCTGGGCGTCGAGGTCGTGGGGCGGCCGGTGGAGATCGGCGGGGAGGCGACCGACGAGGGGATGAGGACCGCCACCGACGCCGCCCGCGCCCACCGCGACACGCTCGGCGGGATCGTCGAGGTCGTGGCCACGGGCGTGCCGCCGGGCCTCGGCTCGTACGCGGAGAAGGCCGATCGCCTCGACGCGCGGCTGGCGTTCGCGCTGATGGGCATCCAGGCCGTGAAGGGCGTCGAGCTGGGAGACGGCTTCGACCTCGCCCGGCGCCGCGGCTCGGAGGCGCACGACGAGATCGATCCGGGCCTCTCGCGCCGCTCGAACCGCGCGGGCGGCATCGAGGCGGGGATCTCGAACGGCGAGCCGATCGTCGTCCGTGCGGCGATGAAGCCGCTGCCGACCCTGATGAAGCCTCTCGACTCGGTCGACCTCGCCACCGGCGAGCCGGCGCAGGCGCTCGTCGAGCGATCCGACGTGCAGGCCGTGGAGGCGTTCGCCGTCGTCGCCGAGGCAGCGGTCGCCTGGGAGCTGGCCCGGGCGGCCCGCGAGAAGCTCGGCGGCGACGCGATCGTCGACGTGATCGCCGCCCACCGCCACTACCTCGGCCGCATCTCCGACCGGTGGCAACCCCGCGGCTGAACGCCCTCGGCCGTCACCTCGCGGTCGCCGGGTTCATGGGGGCCGGGAAGTCGACGGTCGGCACGGAGCTCGCACGGCGGCTCGGCCGTGCGTTCGTCGATCTCGACGCCGAGATCGTGCGGCGAAGCGGCCGTGAGGTCGTCGACCTGTTCGCCGAGCTCGGCGAGAGCGGCTTCCGGGCGCTCGAGGAGAGCACGGCGCGAGACGTGCTGGACGCGGCAGAGCCCGTGGTCGTCGCGCTCGGTGGCGGCGCGGTGCTGCCCGCCTCCACCCGCGAGCTCCTCGCGCGGCACGCGTTCACGATCCTGCTGGAGGTCGACCCGGACGTCGCCTGGGCGCGGGCGCGCGAGTCGGGGCGCCCGCTGGCGCGGGACGAGGCAGCCTTCCGCGCCCTCCACGCGGCCCGGCGTCCCGTGTACGAGGCGGTCGCAGACGCGCGGGCGCGCGACGTCGACGAAGCATTGCTCCACGCGGCAGGGATCCACGTCGGGGTCGGCTCGACGGAGGAGCTCGCCGACCTCGTCCCGGGGGAGGGGGCGGTGGAGATCGTGATCGACCGCCACGTCGCCGGCATCCACGGCGTCAGCGTGCAGCTGGCGCTCGGCTCCCGTGACGTCGCCGTGCACGAGGTTCCGGGGGGCGAGGAGGCGAAGACCGCCGCCGTGCTGGAGCGCCTCTGGCGCTCGCTGCGGATCGGCCGGGACGGCGTCGTCGTCGCCGTCGGCGGCGGCACCACGACCGACGTGACCGGCTTCGCCGCGGCCACCTACATGCGCGGCGTCCCGTGGGTGCCCGTGCCGACGACGCTCGTGGGCCAGGTCGACGCGGCGATCGGCGGCAAGACGGCGGTGGACCTGCCCGGCGCCAAGAACCTCGTCGGCGCGTTCCACTGGCCGCACCGGGTCGTCGTCGACCCGGCTCTGCTCGAGACGCTGCCGGACGGCGAGCGGCGCAACGGCCTGGCCGAGGTCGTGAAGACGGGCCTGCTCGCGGGGCAGCCGCTCTGGGAGCTGCCGGAGCCGGCGCAGGTGCGCGCCTGCGCCGTGTTCAAGGGCGCGGTCTGCCTCGCCGACCCTCACGACCGGGGCGCCCGCGCCCAGCTCAACCTCGGCCACACGTTCGCGCACGCGCTCGAGGCAGCCGCCGACTACGCGCTCCCGCACGGGCATGCCGTCGCGCTGGGCCTGCTCGCCGCTCTCAGGCTGAGCGGCCTGCACGAGGAGTGCAGGACGGTGGAGCGCCTCCTCAGGCCGGCGCTCGCCCACGTCGACCGGGAGGCGGCCTGGAGGGCGCTCGCGCGCGACAAGAAGGCCGCCGATGGGCGGCCGCGCCTGGTGCTCCTCGACGCTCCTGGAAGGCCACGCTGGGGCGTCGAGCTCCCGGAGGCCGACGTCCGTGCGGCGCTCGACGAGCTGATCGCGTCGTGACGGCCGCGGTCGCCGGCGGCTGCCTCTGTGGCGGCGTCCGCTTCACGCTCGAGGGCGACCTCCGCGGCGTGGTCGTCTGCCACTGCTCGCTCTGCCGGCGCTGGGGGACGTACGCAGGCGCGTACACGCGAGTGGCGCGGGCCGGGCTGAGGCTGGTCGCGGCCGAGACGCTCACGCTCTACGTCGACGCGAACGGCCGGGAGCGGAGCTTCTGCCGTGCGTGCGGCACGTCACTGTTCTGGGCCGTCCCCGGTGAGGACGGCGTCTCCGTCTCGGCCGGCGCCCTCGACGGCGGCGACCACCTGCGGCTTGCGCGTCACATCCACGTCGCCGGCGCGGCCGCCTGGGAGCCCCCACCCACCGGTGGGCCGCGACATCCACGTGGCTCCGACTCTCCACCGGTCTCCTCCGAGTAGAGTCGCAGCGTGCGCATCGACGTCCTGAACGGCGTGAACCTCGACATCCTCGGGCGGCGAGACCCGGAGCTCTACGGCGACAGCTCGCTGCAGGATCTCGAGACCCAGATCTACGCGTGGGCGCGGGAGCTCGGCCTCCAGGTGCGCTGCCGGCAGACGAACCACGAGGGCGAGTTCGTCGGCTGGATCCACGAGGCGCTCGACGGCGCCGACGCGCTCGTGCTCAACCCGGGCGCCTGGTCGCACTACTCGTGGGCGATCCACGACGCCGTCGAGCCGTTCGTGGGCCCGGTGGTCGAAGTGCACATCTCGAACGTCGACGAGCGCGAGGAGTGGCGCCGCAGCTCGGTGCTCGAGGGGCTCACGCACACGCGGATCGTCGGACGCGGCGTCGCGGGCTACCGCGAGGCCCTGGAGGCGCTCCGGGGGCTCGCATGAGCCGCCTCGACCGGCTGGCGTCACGGCTCGCCGAGACGCTGCTCGTGACGACCCCGGCCAATGTCCGCTACCTGACCGGTCTGGAGAGCTCCAACGCCGCGCTGCTGGTCGAGCCCGACGGCGAGGCGACCCTCTACACGGACTTCCGCTACGCGGAGACGGCGCGCCGGCTCGACCGGGTCGCATTCGTGGAGACGCGGCGCAACGTCCTCGCCGAGCTCGCAGGCCTGCTCGCGGGTCGCCGCATCGCGGTGGAGGCGGAGCAGCTCACGGTGGCCGGCTTCGACACGCTCGTCACCGCCGGCGTCGAGCCCGTCCCCACCCAGGGCGTCGTGCTCGCCATGCGCGCGGTCAAGGACGACGGCGAGCTCGACGCGATCAGGCGCGCCGCACGCGTGTCGGATCGCGTGTTCGCCGAGCTGGCGCGGGAGCAGTTCACCGGTCGCACGGAGCGCGAGCTCGCCTGGTGGATCGAGCGCCGGCTGCGGGAGGAGGGCGCCACCGGCACGTCGTTCGACGTGATCGTCGCCGCAGGCGCGGGAGCCGCGTCACCGCACTCCCACCCCGGCGACCGGATCGTCGAGCCGCGCCAGCTCGTGATCGTCGACGCGGGCGCCGTCGTCGACGGCTACTGCTCCGACTGCACGCGCACCTTCGCCACCGGCGAGCTCTCGGAGCAGCTGGCGGCGGCCTACGAGCTCTGTCTCCGCGCGCAGCTCGACGGCCTCGCTGCGGTCTGCCCCGGCGCGCAAGGCCGCGCCGTCGACGCCGCGTCGCGGGTGGCGATCGAGGCGGCCGGCCTCGGCGCGGCGTACGGGCACGGCCTGGGGCACGGTGTCGGGCTCGAGATCCACGAGGCGCCCGTGCTCCGACCCGAGTCGGAGGACGTGCTGGAGCAGGGCAACGTCGTCACCGTCGAGCCCGGGATCTACCTGCCCGGGGTCGGCGGCGTCCGCATCGAGGACCTCGTGGTCGTCACCGACGACGGCTGCGAGCGGCTGACGACGTTCGGCAAGGAGCTGATCACCGTCGAGTAGGTAGCCTGGGTTCCCCGCATGGCCGAGGTCGTCAGCACCAACCAGTTCCGGAACGGGATGCACATCGAGCACAAGGGCTCGGTGTGGCGCATCGTCGAGTTCCAGCACGTGAAGCCCGGCAAGGGTGGGGCGTTCGTGCGCACGAAGCTGAAGAACCTCGACAGCGGAGCCGTCGTCGACGAGACGTTCCGCGCCGGAGAGAAGTTCGCGCGGGTGCACACCGAGGTGAAGCAGGTGCAGTTCCTCTACGACGACGGCAGCGAGGCGCACTTCATGGACGAGGAGACGTACGAGCAGTTCGCGCTCCCGCGCGCCGATGTCGAGGCGGAGCTGGCATTCATGCAGCCCTCCTCCTCGGTGCAGATCCTCGCCGTCAACGGCGCCCCCGCGGGGCTCCAGCTCCCGTCCTCGGTCGAGCTCGCGGTCACCGAGACCGAGCCCGGGGTGAAGGGCGACACGGTGTCGAACGTGACCAAGCCGGCGACGCTCGAGACAGGCGCGGTGGTGCAGGTGCCGCTCTTCGTCAACGTGGGCGACCGCGTGAAGGTCGACCCTCGGGAAGCGCGCTACATCTCGCGCGCCTGACCGCCCCGACGCGCTTGGCACGGCCGGCCCCACCCCCAGGGGACACGCGCTAAGGTCCCGAGCCGATGCCGCAGCTCCTCGACGCCACCATCCGCCTCCTCAGCCAGGAGCCGCTCGCGGGCGCCATCCCCACGGGCGAGGTGCTCCGCATCGCCGAGATCCTCGACACCGCGGGGCTGGCCTGCCTGGAGGTCTCGGGCGGTGGTGCCTTCGAGTCCGCGGTGCGACGCGGCGTGGAGAGCCCCTGGGAGCGGATCCGGGCACTCGACGGGCGCACCACCACGCCGCTCGGCATGGCCTTGCGCGGGCGGTTCCTCGTGGGCTCGCGGCCGGTGTCCACCGACGTCGTCCAGCGGTTCGTCGCGTGCGCGGCCGAGAACGGGATCGACGTCTTCCGCCTGCACGACCCGCTGAACGACGTGTCCAACCTCCGCGAGGCCGGCGAGGCGATCGTCGGCGCGGGCAAGAGGCTCCACGTGGGGCTCGTGTACAGCCCGGGCCGCACGGGCGAGGTCGACGCGCTCGTCGAGCAGGCCCGGCGCGTCCCCGAGCTCGGCGCGGCGCGCGTGATCCTCAACGACCCGACCGACGCGCTCCTGCCGCACCTCACGGAGGAGCTGATCACCCGCATCCGCGAGGCCACGGGGCTGCCCGTGGGCCTCCACGTGCAAGGCGCCGCGGGCACGGGGCTGCTCAACGCCGTCGTCGCCACGCGCGTCGGCGCGGACTTCGTGGCGACGGCCGTCTACCCGCTCGCGCTGACGCTGCACCGCGTCGCCGGCCAGTCGCTCGTCGAGGCGCTGCACGGGCTCGGGCGCGAGACCGGTGTCGACGTCGACGCGCTCTGGGCCGCCTCCGATCTCGTGGACGAGTACATCGGGGACGAGCCGGTCGCCCCGGTAGCGCCGCGGATCGCCGTGCGCGCCGCGGAGTACGACCTGCCCGCGGGCCTGGTCGCCGCCCTGGACGTCCACCTGCGCGCGCACGCGGCCGGCGACCGGCTGCTCGACACGTTGGCGGAGACGCAGCGGATCCGGGCGGAGGCGGGCTGGCCGCCGCTCGCCGCTCCGATCGGCCAGATCCTCGGCTCCCAGGCGCTGCTCAACATCCTCTCCGCGCGCCGCTACGGCACCGTGCTCGACGAGTTCCGGCAGCTCGTGCTCGGAGGGTACGGGGAGACGCCTGCCCCGATCGACCCCACGGTGCGTCGGGCCGTCGAGCTGCTCGGCGCCGACCGGCCGGCGCTCGAGGACGACCCGCCGAGCGCGGAGGACGTGCGCGAGACGGCCGAGGGGCTGGCGTCTGCGGAGGAGGACCTCGTGCTGATCGCGATGTTCGGGGAGGACGCCGGTCAGCTGCTGCAGACGATCCGCCAGCGGCACTCGCGCGAGGCGTCCCTGCTCGTCGGCGACGTCGACGCCCAGCGGGCCGAGCGGATCCGTGAGCTCGTGAAGATCGTGCAGGAGTCGGGGGTGGGGGAGATCGAGATCGAGGACGAGGGCATGCGCGTCTCCGTCCGCCGGGCCGACGAGCCGCAGGTCGCGCACTCGTCCGCGATCATCGTCGGCGAGACGCCGGTGGAGGCGGGCACGGCGGCGGGGAACGGCGGGATCGTCCGCGTCGAGTCGCCGATGGTGGGCGTCTTCTACCGGGCGGCCGATCCCGGGACGCCCCCGTTCGTCGACCTGGGCGACGTGGTCGCCGCCGGCCAGACCCTCTGCTTGCTGGAGGCGATGAAGCTCTTCAACGAGCTGACGGCCGAGGTCGACGGGCGTATTCGCTCGATCCACGCCGAGAACGGGCAGCCGGTCGAGTACGGCACGCTCCTCTTCGAGATCGAGCCGGTCTCCACGCCGCCGGCGGTGTAGCCCCGCGTGTTCGAGCGCGTCCTCGTCGCCAATCGAGGGGAGATCGCGGTTCGTGTGATCCGCGGCCTGCACGAGCTCGGCGTCGAGGCGGTCGCGGTGTACTCGACAGCCGATCGGGACGCCCTGCACGTGCGGATGGCGGATCAGGCCGTGTGCATCGGCCCGCCCGCAGCGGTGGAGAGCTACCTTCGGATCCCCAACGTGATCGCGGCCGCGGAGACGACGGGCTGCCAGGCGGTGCATCCCGGGTACGGGTTCCTCGCGGAGCGACCCGAGTTCGCCCGGGCCTGCGCGGACAACGAGCTCGTCTTCATCGGCCCG
>JAOUEK010000560.1 GCA_029858755.1 Thermoleophilia bacterium | reverse complement strand
GTCCGACATCAGCTTGCCCGCGCGGCCGTCGGGGAACATGCGCAGGAGCTCGAGCACGGTCGTCGAGCCGCGGATCTCGCTGCCGACGTCGTCGTCGGGGCGCACCCCGGGCGCGACGAGGCCGGGGATCGACCGCGTCGAGGTCATGGCTCACCCCGCGTGGGGGCTGTCCCCGGAGGGGACGGTCTCCTGTCCACGACGATGCGTCGGGCCGTCTCCTCGATCAGTGTCACGTACCGCCTCCGCGCTCTGCCCTTGCCAAGCGTCGATCCACGACAGGATTGCACGAACGTCGAGAAGCGCCGGGGCGGGCTCGAACCGCCGCCCTGTGCTCAGCCCGTTGCGCCCTGCGTTGCCGGCGCCTCCCAGACCGAGACGTGCGAGCGGCTCTCGCCCGTGAATGGCGCCCTGTCCCAATCGCCCCATCGCTCGCGGAGACGCATGCCCGCGAGTTCCGCCATCAGGTCGAGCTCGGCCGGCCACACGTATCGAAACGGCACGGAGGCGCTCTCGAGGCGCCCCTCGACGACTTCGAGGTGGTGCGAGACGAGCCCCTGGGTGGCGACGTCGTACTCGTCGATACCCCAGGCGCCGTCCGCCGCGGAGAAGACGTGGTACCGCTCGCACGCGGGCAGCCGCCCCAGCGCCGGCACCATCACCTCGGCCACGAAGTATCCGCCTGGCTCGAGGTGGGCCGCCGCGTTGCGGAAGCACGAGACCTGAGCCGCCTGGGTCGTCAGGTTCATGAGGGTGTTGAACACGACGTAGACGAGCGTGAACGTGCCGTCGACGCGGGTGGTGGCGAAGTCTCCGACGGTGACCCCGACGGAGCTCGAGCCGGTCTTCCCCCGAAGCCTGGCGAGCATCGCCTGCGAGAGGTCGATCCCGTGCACGCCGACGCCACGCGCGCTCAGCGGGACGGCGACCCGTCCCGTCCCGACCCCGAGCTCGAGCGCACGCCCCTCTCCGGCCAGCGCTGCGAGGAAGTCCACCGTCGACTCGAGCAGTGACGCGTCGAACATCTCGGCGGCGTCGGCGTCGTACGTCGCGGCGACGCGCTCGTCGAAGTGCCCGTCGTCGTGCACCTGCGGGAACCTACTCCTTGGCGGCTCCTGCCGACGGGGGCGGCCTCGCCGGAGGCCGCCCCCGTCGTGGAGGCTCAGTCTGCGCCCGCGTAGGCGAAGACGTGGGCGTCCGCGCTCTCCATGCGCACTGCATTCCGGGGCAGCTGGTACCGGGCGAAGGGCAGGACGGCGACCTTCGCGTCGGGCCCGTGGCGGCCCATCGCCGCCGCGAACGCCTCGTCCAGCGACGTCGTCGCGTCGAGGCCGATGTCCGCCGCCAGCTCCAGGTTCTCCTCCAGCGTGACGAGCGACAGGTGCTTCCGGGTCATCACCTCGTAGATCGGCACCCAGATGCATCCCGCCCACATCTGGATCTCGCGGGCGTGGATGTCGCGCAGAACGCGTTGGTAGCTCTCCTTCGTCGGCGGCATGTACGGCTTCATCAGGTCCATCAGTGCGAGGCCCGGGAAGTCGCCGATCGCGGTCGAGACGCCCGGTGACGGGCTCGTGTAGATGATCGTGCCCCCGTCCTTCACCACCAAGTCGGCCGACATGCAGCCCCAGCCGGTGTGGAAGAACAGGTGATCAGTGGGGGCGAACACGCCGCAGATGGCGATGTCGGCCTGCCCGTGCTCCGGCACGAAGCTCTCGTACGCGTAGATCGCGTTGAAGCGCCGGATCGCCTCGCGGTGCGCCTCCGGGTGCGAGCCGAAGACCACGTCCGCTACGCGCCCGTGCGTGTCGAGGATCACGTTCATCGTGCAGTCGAGGCCGCACATCGTCGCCACCTCGTCGATGTCCGACCGCATGGGTCCGCAGTACGCACCGTAGTGGGTCTGCGGCGACGTCACGAAGGCGCAGTGATTCGACTCCACCGTCTCGTCCGAGACCACGCCCGGCAGGATCAGCTTGCCGCCGCCGCCCGCGCCCCAGTGGTTCGCCTGCGCCTGGCCGATCGTGA
>JAOUEK010000561.1 GCA_029858755.1 Thermoleophilia bacterium | reverse complement strand
GCGATCGTCGCACGGAGCGTTGCGTGGCGCTCGTCGGCGTCACGCATGCCCGTGAGGAGGTCGAGGCGCTGCCCGAGCCGCTCCAGCAGCCGCGCCGGCTCGAGGAGCTTGATGCGGGCTGCAGCCAGCTCGAGCGCGAGCGGGAGGCCGTCGAGTCGCCGCACGAGCTCGTGGATGGCCGGCGAGTCGGCCAGGTCCGGGCGCACGGCGTGGGCACGCTCGAGGAAGAGGGCGACGCCGTCCTCCTCGCCGAGTGGCGGCAGGTCGAGCTCGGTCTCGCCGGCGATGCGGAGCGGCTCCCGGCTGGTGACGAGGAGGCGCAGCTCGGGCGCCGCCGCGAGGAGGTCGGCGACCGGGCGTGCCGCGGCCGGGAGCAGCTGCTCCATGTTGTCGACCAGGACGTGCGTCGTCCTGCCCGCAATCCGGTCGGCGACGGCACGCGTGTCGGCCGAGGCGGCGCCCAGCCGCGTCGCGATCGAGGGGACGACGAGCTCGGGATCGCGCAGCGGCGCGAGCGGGACGAAGACCGTGCCGCCGTCTGCGTCCTCGGCGAGCAGGCGGCAGAGCTCGAGCGTGAAGCGCGTCTTGCCGGTGCCGCCGGGGCCGACGACGGTGAGCACGCGCGGCTCGCGCTCGACCCAGAGGGCGACCGCGTCGTAGAGCTCGCGCTCGCGTCCCACGAAACGCGTGACCGGCGTGGGTAGGTCGATCGCCCCCGGCGTCCGCAGCGGCGGGAAGGCAGCGGCCCCGATCTGCAGCAGCCGCGTTGGGCCCGCGACGTCCTTCAGCCGGTGCAGGCCGAGGTCGAGCACCTCGGCCCCGGCCGGGAGCAGGGCGCGGGTCGCCTCCGTGAGCAGCACCTGCCTTCCGTGGGCCACCGCCGCGACGCGGGCACCCACGTGTACGTCGGCGCCCACGTACCCCTCTGCCGTCACCGTCGGCGTCCCCGTGTGCAGTCCCATGCGCACCCGGACGGGTCCGTCGCCGAGCGCGGAGCCGCCGGCGAGCGCTGCGGCGGCTGCCCCGCCGGCGGTCGGGAAGGCGACGAAGAACGCGTCACCCTGGGTGTCCACCTCTACCCCTCCGTGCTCTGCGAACGCCGACCGGAGCACTCGCCGGTGCTCGGCGAGGGCCGCGGCGTACGCCTCCGGCCCGAGCCGGTGCAGAAGGCGCGTGGAGCCCTCGATGTCGGTGAAGAGGAAGGTCACCGTGCCGGTGGGCAGCTCCTCGCGCACTGCGGAAGCGTACGGCGCGCGGGGACGTCAGACGAGCGCGGCGACGGCAGCGTGTGCGCGGCGGGCGGCCTCGTCCACGGGCAGCGCCCAGAAGCGCTCCGGCTCCGAGAAGATCTCGACGTCGAGCGTGCCGTCCCAGCCAGAGAGGACGAGCATGTCCACGAGCTCCTTCACGCGGGCGGCGCCCTCACCCGGCAGCACGCGATCGCTGCGGCTCTCGTCCTCCGGCCACTCGGCGACGTGGACACCGGCGATCCGGTACGAGGCGCGCCCGACGAAGTCCCAGACGCTGGGGTCGTCCCACACGTGGTACAGGTCGAGCAGGAGGCCGACGTCCGGAAGCCCCGCCTCGTGGAGGATCGCCACCGCCTCGTCGATCGAGTTGACGAACGAGATCACGTCGCGCTGCGTGCGATGGATCGGCTCCAGCGCGAGCGGCACGTCGACCTCGCGCGCGACCTCCGCGACGGCCCTCAGGCCCTCGACGAGGATCCCGCGCCCCTCCGCCTCGGGCCGGCCGCCGAGCGGGCCGCTGAGGCACATCACCGACTCGGGCCCGTATCGCGCGAGGCGGCGGGTCGACGCCTCGAGAGCCTTCAGTCGCTCGGCCGGGCCGGCCGGGCCCTCCATGCCGGGGATCCCGAGCTGGAGGAACGACGGGACCGCGGGGACGCAGTTCGCGACGGCCAGCCCGTGCTCGGCCAGCAGCGCCCGGTTTGCGTCGTCGTCAGGCGGCAGCTTGAACTCCCAGATCCCGATCGCGTCGAAGCCTGCGGCCGCGTATGCGGCG
>JAOUEK010000559.1 GCA_029858755.1 Thermoleophilia bacterium | reverse complement strand
GAGGGCCGCCGCCACCACGTCTGCCAGCATGGCGCGGCCGAGCGGCTCTCTCAGGTCGGCCGGCAGACGGCTCTTGCCGCTGGCGCGAAAGGGGACGACGACCGTCGGCACGCCGAGAGCCTACGCCCGCGGCCCGGCCGTCCCCCGCGGTCGTGTCAGGCGGCGTGGGACGACGAGGCGCCCGACGAGCCCGGGCCCGACGTCACCCACTCGTGCACCTCGAACCAGTGCGTACCGGCGAGCGCCGCCACCACGGCGGGGTCTGTGTGCTCGCCGTAGAAGACGTGCCGCTCGGCATCGCAACAGATCTCGGTCGCGTCCAGCGAGACGCTCGACACCAGCCGGCCGAGGACCTCGAAGGGAAGCCGCGCGTCGCTGAGGGACATGTGCTTGAACTGGCAGTCGGGAGCGAGCTCCATCAGGGTGGGCCAGTCGGGGCACGTCTTGTAGCTCATCGGGCTCCCTCGTTCGCCTCGGCCGCCCAGGTTCCTCCGAGGCGCACGAGCCCGCGGCCGTCCCCGTCCGGGTAGACGACGAAGACGACGGCGTCGTCGAGGGCGTGCAGCACGCCGGCCCCGTCCGCGCCCTCCAGGCTCGCGCGGACGTGGAAGCGGCCGAACTCGAGCGGCGGGCTCGGGACCTCGAGCCGCGCCAACGCCGTCCCACCCGCGTGCGGCCAGCCCAGCGCGGCGGTGTCGACCACATCCTCCGCAACGAGCGCCCCCGCGTCGTCGCGCAGCTCCACGTGCAGGCGCGGCGGAGCCACGGCCCCATGCGCGGAGAGCGCGATCTCCAGCGTCAGCGGCTCGCCGGCGAGCACTTGCTGCCGCGGCGTGCCGTCTGCTCCGAGCAGGCGCGCCTCCTCGATCGTCGCCTCGCCGCTGCCCCACTCTCGCAACCCCGCGCCACGCTCTGCCGGGTCGAGGTCGTCCGCCAGCTGCCGGCGGTACTGGGCGATTGCCTCGTGCGTGCCCCCGTCGAAAGCGACCTCGCCCTCGCGAAGGAGCACCGCCCGTGTGCAGAGCCGCTCGACGGCGGAGGCGTCGTGAGAGACGAACACGATCGTGCCCCCCGCCTGCTTGAACTGGGCGATGCGCCCGAAGCACTTGCGCTGGAACGCCTCGTCGCCGACCGCGAACACCTCGTCGAGCAGCAGCACGTCAGCCTCGAGGAAGGCGGCGATGGCGAAGCCGAGGCGCATGTACATGCCCGACGAGTACGTTCGGACCGGTCGGTCGATCGCGTCCTCGATCTCCGCGAAGGCGACGATCTCGTCGAAGCGCTCCCGGATCTCGCGACGGCGGAGCCCCTGGATCGAGCCGTTCAGGAAGACGTTCTCCCGCCCCGTGAAGTCGGGGTGGAAGCCGGCGCCGAGCTCGAGCAGGCTGCCGACACGGCCGCCGACGTCGACGGTGCCTCGCGTCGGCTTGATGATCCCGGCAACCACACGGAGCAGCGTCGACTTGCCCGACCCGTTGCGGCCGATCAGCCCGAGCGACTCCCCGGGCTCGACCGAGAGCGACACGCCGCGGAGCGCCCACACCTCCTGCGCGCCGGTGCGCCCGCGCGCCAAGAGCAGCTCCTTCAGCGTTCGCGTCTCACGAGCGTGCACGACGAAGCGTCGCGCGACCGCCGCGATCTCGATCGCGCCTGCCGGCCGTGTCACGCCAGCTCCTTCTCCATCACGACCGCGACCTCGTCGTAGCCCAGCGAGCGGTAGAGACCCCGTGCGACCGCGTTGCCGCCGAACACGTTGAGCTCGATGCGCGGGAGCCCGCGAGCGCGCACCTCGGCCTCGAACAGCTCGATCACGCGTCGACCGATCCCGCGCCCGCGGACGTCGGCGTCGATCCAGATCTCGTACAGCCATGCGCAGCGGCGGCCGTGGCGCTCCTCCTCGGCGAAGACGACGTGCCCGACCCGCTCGCCCTCCTCCTCGACGGCGTGCAGGACGACACCGGGGCTGGCGAGCCCGTCGGGGAAGAGTCGCGCGAAGTCGCTCTCCGCCTTGTCGCGAGCGGCCTCCGGCG
>JAOUEK010000558.1 GCA_029858755.1 Thermoleophilia bacterium | reverse complement strand
GTGCTGCTCAACCGCGCCCCGACGCTGCACCGCCTCGGCATCCAGGCGTTCGAGCCGGTGCTCGTCGAGGGCAAGGCGATCCAGGTGCACCCGCTCGTCTGCCACGCCTTCAACGCCGACTTCGACGGCGATCAGATGGCGGTGCACGTGCCGCTGTCCGCGGAGGCGCAGGCCGAGGCCCGCATCCTCATGCTGTCGTCGAACAACATCCTCTCCCCCGCCCACGGCCGCCCGCTGGCGACGCCGACGCAGGACATGGTGCTCGGGGCGTACTACCTGACCTACTGCAGCCACGACCTGACCGGCACCACCGCCACGGCGCTCGCGAAGAAGCTCGGCCGCAAGGGCCTTCCCCGCTTCCAGTCGGAGGAGGAGGTCGAGTTCGCGCTCGACGCCGACCAGGTGCAGCTGCAGGACCCGGTCGAGTTCCGTCGCCACGGCGAGGTGCGCCTGACCACGCCGGGGCGCGTGATCTTCGAGGCCGAGGTGGAGCGCTCGCTGCTCCACGCCAGCCGTCGGCCGACCGGCAGCCCGTTCACGGTCGACCGCGCGCTCACCAAGCGTGAGCTCGACATCATGATCGACCGGCTGGTCGGCGACCACGGCCCGTACGCGGTGGCGTCGACGCTGGACACGATCAAGAACCTCGCGTTCCGCTATGCGACCGCTGCCGGCGTGACCATCTCCAAGAACGACATCGTCGTGCCTCCCAACAAGGAGGAGGTGCTCGCCACCTACGAGGAGATGGTGGCCAAGGTCGAGAGCGAGTACGAGCGCGGCCTGATGACCGAGGAGGAGCGGCACGAGCGCATCGTCGCCATCTGGACGGAGGCGACCGACCACGTCGCGGAGGAGATGAAGGCGATCCTCCACGAGACCAACCCGATCTTCATGATGGCGAACTCGGGGGCGCGCGGGTCGTTCAACCAGATCCGCCAGCTCGCGGGGATGCGCGGCCTGATGGCCAATCCGAAGGGCGAGATCATCGAGCGCCCGATCAAGGCCAACTTCATGGAGGGCCTCACCGTCCTCGAGTACTTCATCTCGACCCACGGCGCACGCAAGGGCCTGGCGGACACGGCGCTGCGGACGGCGGACTCCGGGTACCTCACGCGGCGGCTCGTCGACGTGTCGCAGGACGTGATCATCCGCGACGAGGACTGCAGCACCGACGGCTTCATCGAGGTGCCCGTGCTGGTGGACGGGCAGCTCAACCGCAGCGCGGCCGGTCGCATCCTCGCCGCGGACGTGTTCAAGCCGCTGAAGGACGGCAAGCCGGGCAAGACGCTGCTCGGGGGCGCGGGGGACGAGCTGACCATGCGTCGGCTGCAGGATCTCGTCGACCAGCTCGAGGAGCACGCCGAGGAGTTCGTCGTGCCGGTGCGCACCGTGCTCAAGTGCCGCAGCGAGCACGGCGTGTGTCGGGCGTGCTACGGGACGTTCCTCGCCACCGGCGACATGACCTCGATCGGCGATGCGGTCGGCATCGTGGCCGCCCAGTCGATCGGCGAGCCCGGCACGCAGCTGACGATGCGGACGTTCCACACCGGCGGCGTCGCCGGCGCGGACATCACGCATGGCCTGCCGCGCGTGGTGGAGATCTTCGAGGCCCGTACCCCGAAGGGGCAGGCGACGCTCGCGGAGATCGCGGGCACTGTCGAGATCGAGGATCAGGACCGCTCGGTCAAGGTGACGGTGGTCTCGAGCGAGCTCGACGACGAGGGCGAGCTGATCCCGCCCAGGGAGTACCCGTTCCCGCGGCGCACCCGCTTGCTCGTGCGCAAGGGCGACACGGTCGAGCCGGGGCAGCCGCTGAACGACGGCTCGCTCAACCCGGCAGAGCTGCTCGAGTACCACGCCAAGGAGGGCAAGGGATCGACGCCGACGGAGCTGTACCTCGTGGGCGAGGTGCAGAAGGTCTACAAGTCGCAGGGCGTCGACATCCACGACAAGCACATCGAGCTGATCGTGCGACAGATGCTCAAGAAGGTCCGCGTCGAGAACGCGGGCGACACCGACCTGCTCCCGGGC
>JAOUEK010000557.1 GCA_029858755.1 Thermoleophilia bacterium | reverse complement strand
CGCCGAGCCGCCGGCTCGGCGCCCGAAGCGCTCCCGTCGTCGTCGTGCACGGGGATCGAGTACGAGGGCGACGGCAACCCCGACTACATCATCGCGTCCGACTTCCCGCTGCAGGGGTCGTCCCGGACGCAGACGGAGCAGATCATCGCCGCGATCCGGCAGGTGCTCTCCGACAACGACTGGAAGGCCGGCGACTTCAAGATCGGCTACCAGTCCTGCGACGACGCGACGGCTCAGGCGGGCAAGTGGGACTCGGGCAAGTGCAACCAGAACGCCAACGCCTACGCCGCGAACGACAAGGTGGTCGGCGTGATCGGCACCTTCAACTCCGGCTGTGCGGCGATCGTGATCCCGGTGCTGAACCAGGCGCCGGACGGCGGCATCGCGATGATCTCGCCGGCGAACACGTACACGTGCCTCACGGTGAACATCCCGGGAGGCTGTGACTCGACGGAGCCCGACAAGTACTACCCGTCGGGGAGCCGCAACTACGCCCGCGTCGCACCGTCCGACGACTACCAGGGCGCGTTCATCGCGGAGTTCGCGAAGAAGCAGGGCACCACGAAGATGTACGTGCTCAACGACAAGGAGGCCTACGGCCTCGGCGTGGCCACGACGACGCGGAAGGCGCTCGAGAGCGTCGGCATCGAGGTCGTCGGCTTCGACGCCTGGGATCCGAAGGCGTCGAGCTACGAGGCGCTGATGAAGAAGATCCAGGGCACCGGGGCGGACGGCGTCTTCCTCGGCGGCCTGATCGACGAGAACGGCGCACAGCTGATCAAGGACAAGGTCGCCGTGCTCGGGCCGAACAACGACAAGGTGAAGCTCTACGCACCGGACGGCTTCACTGCCCAGGCCACGATCGACGAGTCCGGCCCCGCGTCGGCCGGCATGTTCATGTCGGTCGCGGGCGTGCCCATCGACCAGTTCAAGGGCGCAGCCCTCGATTTCATCGACGCACTGCTCGCGGGCCCGCTCGCCGGGAAGGAGATCGACCCGTACGCGATCTACGGCGGCCAGGCCGCCGAGATCCTGGTGGATGCGATCGCCGCTTCCGACGGGACACGGTCGAGCGTGATCGAGCAGATGTTCGCGACCCAGGTCACGGACGGGCTGCTCGGCTCGTTCAGCTTCAACGAGAACGGCGACCCGCAGGACGCCTCGGGTGCGGTCGTCGGGTTCACGATGTACGTGGCCACCGACGAGCTGACCACCGAGGAATCGTTCTCGCCCGATCCGGAGACGGTGAAGGCCGCGGGCGCATAAGCCCAGACGCGCGAGAACGTGAAGGGGCGGGAGAGCATTGCTCTCCCGCCCCTTCCGGTTTAGTGTCCCCTCTCCATGGCGAACGCGCTCACAGCGACGTTCCAGCGGGTCAGAGGCGCGAACATCATCGACGCGGTCGGGCTCACGCTCCTCGTCCTTGCCGTTGTCTGGGCGATCGTCAAGTTCGTCGAGGACCCCAGCCGCTTCCTCAACGTCGCCGTCATCGGCCTGACGAACGGCGCCATCTACGGCGTGGTCGCGATCGGCTACACGCTCGTCTACGGCATCCTGCAGCTGATCAACTTCGCCCACGGCGACGTCTTCGCCCTCTCCGGCCTCGTCGCCAGCACGGTCATCCTCTCCGTGCTCGGGATGGACGCAGAGACGGGGGCGTTCTTCGTCGTCGTCGGCCTCGCCGTCACGCTCGCGATCACCGTGCCCCTGTTCGCCACGATCAACGCGACGATCGAGCGCATCGCCTACAAGCCCTTGCGAAGGGCACCTCGGCTCGCACCGCTGATCACGGCGGTCGGCGTGTCGTTCGTCGTCCAGAACGTCTCGCTCGCGCTGTACGGGGTCGACTTCGAGTCGGTGCCGAACTTCATCCCCCGCACGGCCGCGATCACGATCGGGGACGTCGTCATCCAGTGGAACAAGCTCGCGGTGTTCATCATCGTGATCCCCGTCCTCGCCGCGCTCACCTGGTTCGTGCGCTCGACGCGGCAGGGCAAGGCGATGCGGGCCGTCTCGCAGGACACGGATGCGTC
>JAOUEK010000556.1 GCA_029858755.1 Thermoleophilia bacterium | reverse complement strand
CGTCGGCGTCCTCCGGGAGCACGACGAGCAACTCCCGATCCAGGTCGACGTGGAGGGCGGCGAGCAGGAGCGGCAGGAGCGGCTCGGACACGCGCGCCCGTGCGGGCAGCGCGCGGACGAACCCCTGGAAGCGCTCGCTGCGCTGCAGCTCGGAGACGAGCGAGATGAGCGGCGTGGGGTCCATGAAGGCGACGGGGATCGCGCCCCGCGGCCCCGATCGTAGCCGGGTCCCCGGGGCGGCCACGCACCGCCCGCACGCTGCAGCAACGACCCCTATCAGCAACCACCCCCAGGGGCACCCCCGGTGCCCTGAAGACACGTTATCGCGGAACCTGTGACGCCCTCGTGTCGACTCGAAGCCGAGATCGTCACACCCCGGTAGCCCTGGGAGCGCCCACCGTCGCCGCTCGGCACCGCCGGCAGCCGTCGTCGCCCGCAACACGATCCCGACGCTCTCGATGGAATGCGAGGCGGCTCAGTTGAAGCGCTGCTGCGTCTCCACGAGCCCGTCCGCGACGAGGCACTCGATCGCGTCGCATGACCGGGCGACGATCCCCTCGGCGTCGTCCTCGGGCGCAAACGCCGAGAGCACGTAGTCGGCGACCGGCCGCGGGTCACCCCTCTCCGGGCGCCCGACACCGATCCGGAGCCGCAGGAAGTCCTGCGTGCCGAGCCGCTGCGCAATCGAGCGCAATCCGTTGTGGCCGGCCAGGCCGCCCCCGAGCCTCGCCTGCAGCCGCCCCACGGGGAGGTCGACGTCGTCGTGCACCACGAGGAGGGCCTCAGGCTCCACCTTGAAGAACCGCGCGGCAGCCTGGATCGAGCTCCCCGACTCGTTCATGTACGTCTCGGGCTTGAGCAGCGCGACCCTGTGCTCCGCGATCCGCGGCTCGGCGAGCCGCCCGCTGAACTTGCTCCGGAAGGCGACGCCGTGCCGGCGGGCGAGCTCGTCGAGCACCATCCACCCCGCGTTGTGACGGTCCGAGGCGTGCTCGCGGCCGGGGTTGCCGAGACCGGCGACGAGGAGGTCGAGCGTCGAGGCAGGCTCGCCCCGGCGCAGCAGGCGCATCTACTCCTCGGACGCCGAGTCGTCGCCCGCTTCGGCGGCGGGGGCCTCCGCGCCGGCTTCGGCGGCGGCCTCGGCTGCGACCTCCTCGCCCTCGACCGGCTCCGCGCCCTCCTCGACCTCTTCGCCCTCGGCGGGGGCGAGCAGCTCCTCGAGCTCCGCTTCGCTCCGTGGCGCTGCGACGTTGGCGATCACGGTCTCGTCCGGGTCGTCGAGGAACGTGACACCGTCGATCGCCGGGAGATCGACGAGCCGCAGGGTGCCGCCGATGTCGAGGTCGGTGACGTCGGCCTCGATCCGCTCGGGGATCTCCATCGGCAGCGCCTCGACGTTGAGCTCGCGCGCGACCTGCGTGAGCACACCGCCCACGCCAACCCCGACGGAGTCGCCGACGAGGTACACCGTGACCGCAGTCTGGATCGGGCGGTCGAGACGCACCTCGTGAAAGTCGACGTGCATCACCGACCCGCGCACCGGATGCTGCTGCAGGTCCTTGAGCACCGCGTGGTGCGCGGTGGACTGGCCCTCGATCACGACGTCGACGATTGCGTGGAGCCCTCCGGGCCCGGAAAGAGCCGTGCGGAGCTCACGCTCGCCGACTACGATCGCGCGTGACCGGCCCTGGCCGTACAGCACCCCGGGGATCAGCCTCTCGCGCCGGAGGCGACGGACGGTCCGCGAGCCTCGCTGCTCGTCGCCGCGCTCCCGCACCTCGAGGATCACTCGGTCCTTGGACACGGCGGCAGATTCTAGCGAAGCGCATCCGGACGGCCGTGGGTGAGCGGCTGTCTCCGCGGCTCCCCTCCCTTAGACTCGGGGACACGAGGTGCGTGGCGTGACTCGCTGGACCCGATCCCTGCTCTGGCTGACCCTGCTGAACGTCGTCGCGTGGGGCGTCGGGCGGATCCTGTCGCGGCAGCTCAGCGAGGGCGACGCGGACGCGGACGAGTTCTCGATCGCCACGATCTTCGGT
>JAOUEK010000063.1 GCA_029858755.1 Thermoleophilia bacterium | reverse complement strand
GCCCACGGTGCGGCCGCGAAGCGGACGCCTTCAGGGATCCTCGCGTCGGGAAACCGCGAGAGCGGATTCCCGACTGCGGAGAAGCTAGTCCCCCCAGTCGAAGTCGCGCGAGCGCGACCAGAGGCTCTCTTCGAGCGCCGCGCCCTCGGCGTCGTCCTCGCCGGGCCAGGGAAGCACGGATCGGGCCGGCTCGGGTGCCTCGACACCCTCGAGGGTCTCCTCCAGGCGGGCCTGCTCCTCGGACTTGAACAGCGGGTGGTTCTCGAAGGGATCGTCGGGCTGGTAGCGCTGCAGGGGCATGCGTTCGTCGAGCGTGGCGTTGCGCTCGCGCAGGGCGAGGTGCTCTTGGATCGCGCGTGCGAATTCGGTGTCGTCTTCCACCGGGATCGAACCTCCGGGGTCTGGTCGTCGAGAGATAGAGCCTCCCCGCGTCAGTCTAGCGCCAGCGGAAACCCCTGCAAGTGGTGGCCTTCGCGTCGCGGTGCACGCGTGTGCGACGATGATGCAATGCCGAGGATCCCCCGCAGCCCGACCTCCCTCGCGTTCGTGCTCTACCGCGCCTGGGTGAAGCTTCCACCGGCCCAGCGGCGCCGGTTGCTGCAGGCGGCGCGGACGCACGGCCCGACGGTCGCCGCGAGGGCCGCGACGATCACGAAGAAGGTCGCTGCCGCACGCCGCGGCCCCGTCTGAGCCCCGTCGGGCTCAGACGGCCCCGGTGAGGGCGGTGCGCACGATTCGGTCCTGCTCGCGCTGATGCGCGGTCGGATACCCCTCGCTCGGGCTCGCGCGCCACGGGCGCCCCACGAAGCGCGTCGCAGCGACGGTGCTGCCCGCCCGGGTGGCCTCGTCCAGTCGGTGACGGAGCGACCGCCACGGGCCCATGTTCTGAGGCTCCTCCTGTGCCCACACGACATCGTCGAGATGCGGGTACGCAGCGACGAGGGCAGAGACCGCCTCGACGGGGAAGGGGTAGGGCTGCTCGACCCGTGCGACGGCGACCGCGGTGGCGCCGGGGCGCTCGTCGTGGCCCACGAGGTCGTAGTAGATCTTCCCCGAGCAGAGGACGAGGCGGCGAACGCGCTCGTGATCGGCGCTGGGGTCGTCGAGGACGGGCTGGAACGAGCCCTCGGCGAGCTCGTCGAGCGCGGAGGCCGCGTGCCGGAGGCGGAGGAGGCCCTTGGGCGTCATCACCACGAGCGGCCGCGCGGTCGCGTCGAGCGCCTGGCGGCGGAGCACGTGGAAGTACTGCGCCGCGGTGGTGGGGTTCACGATCCGGATGTTGTCCTGCGCGCCGAGCTGGAGGAAGCGCTCGAGCCGGGCGCTCGAGTGCTCGGGCCCGTTGCCCTCGTAGCCGTGCGGGAGGAGCAGGGTGAGGCGCGAGGTCTGCCCCCACTTCGAGCGGCCCGAGCTGATGAACTGGTCGATCACGACCTGCGCGCTGTTCGCGAAGTCGCCGAACTGCGCCTCCCAGAGGACGAGCGCGTCGGGGGCGGCGACCGAGTAGCCGTACTCGAAGGCGAGCACGGCGAACTCGGAGAGCGGTGAGTTGAAGACCTCGAAGGAAGCGTTCGCGCCGGCGAGGTGCTGGATCGGCGCGCACGTCTCCCCGGACTCCGAGTCGTGGAGCACGAGGTGCCGGTGCGAGAAGGTGCCGCGCTCGGTGTCCTGCCCCGTCAGGCGGATGGGGATCCCGTCCTCGAGCAGCGAGGCGAAGGCGAGCGCTTCCGCCTGCCCCCAGTCGATCCCGCCCTGCTCGATCGTGTCCGCTCGGCGCTCGAGCTGGCGCGCGAGCTTGGGGTTGACGGTGAAGCCTCCGGGGACGTGGAGCAGCTCCTGGTTGAGCGCGCGCAGTCGGTCGGCCGAAACGGCGGTGATCACGGCGTCGCCGGTGTGCGGTGTCGCCCCTGTCTCCGCGGACGGCGGAGCGGGCTCGGGCGCCTCGGCGAGCGCCGCGCGCAGCCGCTCGTGAGCCTCGCGGAGCGACCGGGTCGCTTCCTCGACGAGCCCCGCCGCTCCTTCCTCCGTGATCACCCCCTCCGCCACGAGCTGCGCGGCATAGCGCGCGCGGGCCGTCGGCTGCTGGTCGATGCGCGCGACCTGGAGCGGTTGCGTGTAGGAGGCCTCGTCCTGCTCGTTGTGGCCGAATCGCCGGTACCCGACGAGGTCGATGACGACGTCTTCGCCGAACTCCTCCCGGTACGCGAGCGCGAGCCGCACGGCGGAGACGGCCGCCTCCGGGTCGTCGGCATTGACGTGGACGATCGGGATGTCATAGCCCTTCGCGAGGTCGCTGCAGTAGCGCGTGGAGCGCCCTTCGAAGGGGTCGGTGGTGAAGCCGATCTGGTTGTTGGCGATCAGGTGGAGCGTGCCGCCGGTCGTGTAACCGTCGAGGCTCTGCAGGTTGAGGGTCTCGGCCACGACCCCCTGGCCGGCGAAGGACGCGTCGCCGTGGATCAGCAGGGGGAGCGCCACCGTGGGGTCGTGGAGCGCCGCGCCCGCGGAGCGGTCGGTCTGCTCTGCCCGCGCTCGACCCTCGACCACCGGGTCGACGGCCTCCAGGTGGCTCGGGTTGGGGACGATCGCGACCTCGATCTCCCCCGCCCGAGTGCTCCGCACGCCCGTGGCCGGGAGGTGGTACTTGACGTCTCCGGTGCCCCCCTCGGGGTCGACGACGAGCGCGTCGTACGACCGCTCGCCCTCGAACTCGCGCAGGAGCGACTCGTAGGAGCGACCGACCGCGTGCGCAAGAGCGTTCAGCCGGCCGCGGTGTGCCATGCCGATCACGACCTGGTGCGCCCCCGAGCCTGCGGCCAGCTCGACCGCCTCGTCGATCATCGGGATCAGCGCGTCGAGCCCCTCCAGCGAGAACTGCTTCTGGCCGAGGAACGCGCGCCGGAGGTACTGCTCGAAGCCCTCCACCTGTGACAGGCGCGCGAGGAGCGCGACGCGCTCGTCCGCCGGAAGAGGCCGGCGGAAGCGACCGGACTCGATCGCCTGCCGCAGCCACAAGCGCTCTGCGTGGTCGGAGATGTGCTCGAACTCGTAGGCGATGGTGCCGGTGTAGACCGCCCGCAAGCGTGGCAACGCCTCGGCGAGCGTCTCCCCTTCGACGTAGAGGCGGAGCAGCCTCGCGGGCATCCTCTCCAGCAGCTCGGGGGTGAGGGCCGGCGTCGACCGCGTCTCGTCGAGCGCCGGGTCGCCGATCGGCTCCGACCCGAGCGGGTCGAGCCGCGCCGCAAGGTGGCCGTGCATGCGGTACGCCTTGACGAGCGCCATCGCGGCGGAGACTGCTCCGAGCAGCTCCTCGCTCGACCCGGAGCCGGGCGCGGTCGGCGCCTCGGCGGGGGCGACCGGCACCGCGGGAGCGGCGGGCTCGACGGGCCGAGTCGGTGCGACCGGCGCCGTGACGGACGCCGCCAGCGGGGGTGCCGCCGGCGGGGCGGCGACGGCAGACGGCCCGCGGGGCTCCTCGCGCTCGCGTCGCGGCGGCTCCGCCCGCGGGGGAGCAGCGGCCACCGGCGGAGCCGCCAGCGCCATGCGCTCGGTCTCGGCTGTCGACGTCGCAGCCGCGACCTGGACGCCGACGCCCCGGGGTGGAGGGACAGCCACGGCACGATCGGGGCCGGGGCCGGTGAGCTCGGCGACGGTGTCTCCGTTGCCCTCGAACAGCTCGCGCCACTCTCTCGGCACGCTCGCGGGAGCGTCCCGAAAGTCCTCGAGGAGCTGCGCAACGTAGGCGGCGTTGAGGCCGCTCAACTCGTGCCCCGGCATCTCATGCACGTTGTAGCAGCGGCCCTCGCCGCTCCGGGGCCTAGAAGAGCGGGTTCTCGGTGAGCACGACGAGGGTCATCCCGATCACGAAGGCGACCATCGCCCCGAAGATCGCCGCGAGCGCGAGTCGCTCGAAGCGACGGCTCATGCGACCGGCGACGATCGCGAGCACGAGGGCGATGGGCACGAGGCGCACCGGGCGCGCTTCCAGTTGCACCAGCAACCCTCCACCCGCCGCGATCGCGGAGAGCACGAACGAGGCCACGGCCATGAACCCGGCGACGGCGTCGATCGAGCCGAAGCCGTCGCGCGACTCGGGATGGTCGAGCGCACTCACCGGCGAGCCTCGGCACGCGCACGGGCCGGCCGAGGTCGCACGGGCCCCGGGCGGTGCGGACGCCGCGGCACGCGGCCGGCGGCACGGGAGCGGTCGCCCAAGCCCCAGCCCGGCCCGGCCAGCGGCGTGTCCGAGACCGGGGCCACCGCCACGGGTTGCTCGTCTCGCGGCTCCGCACGGATCGCCCACCACACCACGAGTGACAGGTAGACGACCGGGATCTTGAGCAGCACCAGCATGAACACGGCTTCCCAGACCATTGCGCGGCAGTGTACGCGATGGACTTCGGGTTGCGACCGTCACCGGATGCGCCTGCGCTCGCGCCAGCCGATCGCCAGCGCCGCGGCCGCGTTGACGACGCCACCTGCGAGCGCGACGAGGATCAGGCCGGGACCGAGCGTGGTCACAGCGCCGCCACGGTCGTCGAGCTGCTCCACCACCAGGACGACGACGGGCCCGATGCGAAGCTCGAGCACGGCTCCCGACGAGGCGGCGACGATCGCGGTGACGGTCGCCGCCGTGTAGGCGAGCACGCCGCACGCGACCGCGCCGAGGGCGAGCGCTCTCAGCCAGAGCATGCGGCCCTCCCGTCGCCCGTCGCCACCGTGAGGCCGACCGCGTGACCGCCGAGCGCACAGGCTGCGAGCGCCAGCACGGCGCTCCCCAGCGGCCGGGCGACCGTGGCCACGGCGGCCGCCGGCACGAGTGGGGCGGTAGGGCCGGCGGCTGCGACCAGCCGGCGCCGCGTGCCCACGAGCGCACGGTGGACGACGAACGTTCGTGGCCCCGCGAGCACGAGCGCAGCCGGGGCACCGCCCAGGGCAGCGGCGTGCCCGGCCTCGTGCAGGGCGAGGCCCGCGCCGACGCCGATGCCGACGGCGAGTGGTGCCGACACCGGCGCCGCGCCCACGAGCGCTGCGGTCTGGGCGACGAGCAGTGCGGTGGCAGCGGCGACGCCGACGGCGCGTCCCCGCACGGCGCGGAGGGTGGTCGCGGCCGCAGTCAGCGGCGTGCGGGTGTCGAGCTGCACGCGGCGCCACGCCCCTCCGGGGATCCCGGCGACGGGGGCGAGCCGGAGCGCGACTGCGAGCCACGCCCACCAGCGACGCACCCGCCCGCGCCCGTGACGCACGTTGACGAGGAGCAACCGGTTGAGCCGGAAGGCGAACGCGAGCACGTCGTCGCGGGTCTGCCCTCGATCGAGACCGTGAGCGTCGGCCAGCTCCGCGGCGACCACTCCAAGCTCCCGGCCGGTGCGACAGAGCACGAATCGCGCCGTCGCGTTGACGGGATAGCGGCCCGCTCGCACCGGGTCACAGACGACATCGCCGTCGACCAGCACGCCGTCGGCGAGCACGATCGTGTCGACCTCGTCGAACATCAGGCGAGCCTCACGCGACGTCGCAACGCCCCCACGGCGACGGTGCAGGCGAGCAGCAGCCACAGACACATGCCGATCGCCTCGGCGACGCCGAACGCCGCCAGCCTCGATCGAGCCGCTTCGCCGCCGGCGAGGAAGAGCGCGACGACGGTGACGAAGGCGGCGAGCGCCGCCGCGTCGTCGCCGAGCCCCGCCGCCCGCCGCGGCACGAACGCCCCCGCGACGAGCGCAGCGGCCCCGACGACGACGGCGGCGTGAGCCGACTGCAGCATTGCCGGCATCGTGGCGCCCAACACGCCGGCGACCAGGACGACCGGCGCGAGCGCTGCCGTCATCGCGAGGCCGCTGGCCACGGCCCAGCCGGCGGCGGCGCGCCCCGGTGACGCCGCCGACCAGGCCCAACGCGCGAGCTCGACTCTCCCGCCGGCCGACAGCGGCGCGAGGCCGGCGGCGAGCGCGGCCACCCCCGCTGCCAGGAGCAGCCCGCTGCCCGCATCGCCGGCGACCGAGGCTGCGCCCATGCCGACGAGCCCAAAGCCGGCGCCGGTGGCGAGCGCCAGTCGGATGTCGGGCGCGCGCAGGAGCACGGCAAGCGCCGCCGACTCGAGGACCGGCAGTATCCGCCTCCACCTCTGCCGAGCGCCCCGCCCCCGACCCGGCATTGCCACCGGTCGTTCGAGTGCCGCGTCGAGCCACGTCCGGGCGCCCAGGACGCCGACGGCGACGCTCGCGAGAAGGGCAGTCACGCTCGCCGGAGCGGAGCCCGCTACCCCGCTGGCGGCGCACTCGCACGTCGCGGCCGCCGACAGTGCGATGGCCGCCGAGATCGCGTCGGCGCGTCGGATGATCCGCTGCCGGACGAGGCGCAGAGCGAGCTCCGCCAATGACGCTCCCGCGACGGCGCAGGCACAGAGGGCGGCGACGAGAGCGCTGCCGGCGAGCACGCCCCCGGGCCCCGCGACGGCCACCGGCGCGACGGCGGCGACGAGCGGCGGCGCCGCCAGCAGCGTCACCGCGGTCAGTCGCGCCGAGGCGACGGCCGCGAGCGCGACGCGCGGCGGCACCGGCGCTGCGGCCAGAGTCCCTCCGAGCGCCGTGATCCCAGGTGCGGTGAGCCCCAGGGCGGCCCCGGCGGCAGAGGCGGAGAGTGCCAGGGAGAGCACGACGACACGAGCGACGTGGAGGTCGAGCAGCAGCGGCGAGAGCGCATGCGCCGCGGTCGACCCCGCACGCAGCGCGAGCGCCGAGGAGCCGAGCCAGGCGCAGGCGGCGACCGCCGCGACGAGCGGCGCCGCGCAGGCACGCGCTGCGAGACGCCGGGCCTCGACACGCAGGCACGCCTCAGAGAGCGGCCAGCTCATGTCGCACACGCTCCCGCAGTAGACCGCTTCCGGTCTCGGCGAGGAACGCCTCCTCGAGGGTCGGGGCGCCGTGCCAGCTGCGGAGGGCACGGGGCTCGGCTGCCGCGACGACGACGCCGGCCGCGAGCACCACGACCGTGTGGCACGTGCGCTCGGCGAAGTGCAGATCCTGCGTCGCGAGCAGCACCCCCGCGCCGGCCCGCGCGCGCGCCTGCATGGCCTCGTCGAGGACGACCACCGCCTCGGGATCGAGCGCCGCCGTCGCCTCGTCCACGAGCACGAGCGGGACGTCGAGCGCGAGGCCCGCGACGAGCGCCGCTTGCCGACGCAGCCCGCGCGAGAGGGCGCCGACCCGATCCTGCCAGCGCCGGTGGAGGCCCAGGGACTCCGCGAGCGCCCGGGCGCGACGACGACCGCGCTCACCGGCTGCGTGAAGGGTGAGCACGAGCTCGACGAGCTCGCCGACGGTCAGCTCGTCGAGCCCGCCCGGCTCGTCCGGGACGTAGGCGACGGCTCGCCGGGCCGCCAGGGTGCCGGCGGGGTGCCCGGCGACGACCGCGTGGCCCGCGTCGAGCCCGAGCAGGCCGGTGACGGCGAGGATCGCGGTCGTCTTGCCCGAGCCGTTCGGGCCGACGAGGCCGACGATCTCGCCACCGGAGACGGTGAGGTCGACGCCGTCGAGGGCGATCGTCGAGCCGAAGCGCTTGCGCAGCGCGCGGGCGACGAGCGGGGCGGGAGCGCGGCGCCGCGCCGCCCTCCCGCCACGCTGCACCCCCGGCTCAGGGTGCGGACTTGCAGGCAACCTTGAAGCCCTTCCACCCGAACGTGATCTCCGGGTACCCGCCGGTGATGCGGCAGTACGTCGCCCATGCCAGCGCGACCGCGTACGCGAGCCCGACGAACACGACCCACCAGACGGCCTCGTCCAGCTGCGCCGCGTCGGCCTCGACCGAGATGGCCGGCGCCGCATAGCCCGACGGCGCGAGCGCGATGGTCGATCCCATGTGTGCCCTCCTTCCACGTCGTTGACGAGATCAACGCTAGGAGCCGACCGTGAACGAGGGTGAGCCGGGTTCGTGTCGAAAGTGCGATCAGGCCTTCACATCGCGCTAACGCGACACCGCTAGCGTGGGCGCGATCGTTCCCCCAAGGAGGTAGTCCCCGTGAGACGTCTCTTCCCCCTGCTCGCCCTCGCATGCGTCGCCGCGACCGCCCTCACCTCGGCCGGCGCAGCCGCCAACCGCATGTGGGTCGGCTTCCACGACGACCCGGTGCTCCGCTTCGACCCGGGCCGCCAGGAAGGCCTCGACCGGGCCCGCCAGAACAACGCCACGATCGTCCGCACGCTGGTCGAATGGCACAAGGTGGCGCCGACGCGGCCCGCCAACCCCGGCGATCCGTTCGACCCGACCTACCAGTTCGACGACCTCGACGAGCTCGTCCGCGGCGCGCAGGCCCGGGACATGGAGGTCTTGATCACGATCTGGGGCACGCCCGCATGGGCCAACGGGAATC
>JAOUEK010000555.1 GCA_029858755.1 Thermoleophilia bacterium | reverse complement strand
GCATCGCCGCCCTGGCCGAGGCGCACCGCGTGGCGCTGGCGCCGCACAACCCGCAGGGCCCGGTGTCGACGGCCGCCTCGATCGAGCTCGGGCTCGCCACGCCCTCCTACGTGATCTGTGAGGCCGTCACGTCCGACGTGCCCTGGCGTGCGGACGTGGCGTCGGAGTCGCACCCGATCGACCCGGACGGCATGCTCGCGCGGCCGAGCGGCAAGCCCGGGCTCGGCATCGAGATCGACCTCGAGGTCGTCGCGCGGCACCCCTTCCAGCCAGAGGTGCCGCAGCGTGTCTTCTACGCCGACGGCAGCGTCGGGGACTGGTGAGGTGCAAGCAGCGGACGCCCTGACCCGACCGCCGCTCAGGCGAGCCCGGCGGAGCGCGCGGCGAGATCGCGGTCGCGATCCGTGACGCCGCCCGCTGAGTGCGTCCACCAGCGGAGCGTGACCCGGCCCCAGCCGAAGGAGATGTCCGGATGGTGATCCTCGGCCTCGGCGAGCTCGCCGACGCGGTTGACGAAGGCCAGCGCGGAGGCGAAGTCCGGGAAGTCGAACTCGCGCTGCAGCGCTCCGTCGACCTCGTTCCAGCTCTCGGGAACCGGCATCGCGCCAGTATGCCCGCATCTACGATCGCTGGGGCCATGTCCGTGACCCCGTCCAGCGAGGCCGGCGCCGACCCGCCCGCAAAGCCACGCCGGCGCGCCCCGCTCGCCGTCCGCGCGCGCAAGGCTCGGCCACGCCCCGAGCTCGTCGTGGAGGGCGTGTTCGCGCCCCTCGCGAGGGTCGTCGTGGCCGCGCTCCTGCCGCTCCGGGTGCCGCCGCCGGCCGTGGTGCTCGCGAACACGGCGGCAGGGCTCGCCGCGGCCTGGGCGATCTGGAGCGGCGACCTGCTGGCCGGCGCCCTCCTGCTGCAGCTGAAGACGCTGCTCGACAACGCCGACGGGCAGCTCGCGCGCGCCGCCGGTCGCACCTCGAACCTGGGCCGCTACCTCGACACCGAGGCGGACGCCGTCGTCAACGTGGCCGTGCTCGCGGCGCTGGGGCATGCGACCGGACATCCGTGGCTCGCCGTCGTCGCCTTCGTCGTGCTCGCGCTGGTGCTCAGCATCGACTTCAACCTCGAGGCGCTCTACCGGGAGGTGCGGGGCGAGGAGTTCCGGCCGCCTCTCGACCGGGTCAGCCGGAGCGTGGTGGCGCGGGCGCTCACCGGTGTCTACGCAGCGCTCTTCGCCCCCCAGGACCGCGCCGTGCGCGCGCTCGCCGCGCGCCGCCTGGAGCGCGCGACACGCGGCGTCGACGACCCGCACGCACTCCGGCGGGCCGCGCTCGCCTATCACGACCCCGCCACCGTCGCCGTCCTCGTCAACCTCGGGCTCTCCACGCAGCTCGCGGCGCTCGGCGTCTTGCTCGCACTGGACGTCCCCGTCGCGTACCTCTGGCTCGTACTCGCCTGCGGAGTCCTGGTGCCTGTCCTCTGGGCGCGCCGCGAGCGCCTCGCCCGTGCGGCGGCGAGGTCGGCGTGAGCCGCGGCGGCGCGCTCGTCACAGGGGCCGCCCGCGGCATCGGCCGCGGGATCGCGCTTGCTCTGGCCGACGACGGCTACGACGTGGCCGTCCACTACCGCTCCTCGGCCTCCGACGCCGAGGCGGTGTGCGCGGAGGCCGCAGCGGGCGGCATGCGGTCGGTGGCGGTCCAGGGCGACCTCACCGACGACGCGGATGCGGAGCGGGTGGTGCTCGAGGCGCACGCGGCGGTCGGCCCGCTGCGGGTGCTGGTGAACAACGTCGGCAACTACCTGCTCGTGCCCCTGGACGAATTGACGATCGCCCAGTGGGACGAGATGCTCGACTCCAACCTGCGGGCGACGTTCGTCACCTGCCGCACCGCGCTACCGCTGCTGCGGGAGGCGGGGGGCGGCCACATCGTGAACCTCGGCTACGCCGGAGCCGACGACCTCGTCGCCCGCCCGAGCGTCGCCGCCTACGCGATCGCCAAGACCGGGGTGATCCTGCTCACGAAGGCGATCGCGAAGGCCGAGGCAGGGAA
>JAOUEK010000554.1 GCA_029858755.1 Thermoleophilia bacterium | reverse complement strand
CACCACGACGCTCGCCGCCACGAGTCGGCTTCGGCCCGACCCCCCGCTCGTCAGCAGCCGACCCGCCGCAGCGTCGACCTCCTCGTGACGATCAGTTACAAGGCATGGCAGGCGGCGGCGTGGCCGGAGGCGCCGGCGACCGGAAGCAGCGCGAGGTCCTCGCCGCTGCAGCGCGTGAGGATCCCCAGCCGCTCCGCCTCGCCGGACTGTACGAGCGGGCACCGCGGATGGAAGCGACAGCCCTCGGGAATGCGGGTCGGGTCCGGCGCCTCGCCCTCGAGGATCTGCTGCTCCATCTCCTTCGTCTCCGGCACCACCGAGAGCAACGCCTGCGTATAGGGGTGCCGAGGCGCAGAGAGCATCTCCTCGGTCTGGCCGATCTCGACGATGCGCCCGAGATACATCACCGCTACGCGGTCGGCGATGTTCCAGGCGAGGCCGAGGTCGTGGGTGACGACGAGGATCGTGACGCCGATCTCACGCACGAGGCGCAGCATCAGCGCCAGGATCTCGCCGCGAACGGAGGCGTCGAGGCTCGAGACCGGCTCGTCGGCGACGAGCAGCCACGGCTCGAGCGCCATCGCACCCGCGATCACGACGCGCTGGCGCTGGCCCCCGGAGACCTCGTACGGGTAGAGGGGGAAGAACCGCTCGGCAGGGCGCAGCCCGGAGGTCGACAGCGCCTCCGCGACCTTGGCCTCCTCGCCGTCCGAGAGCCCGTGGATGCGCAGCCCCTCGGCCACCGCCTCGTAGATCGTCTGCCGTGGGTTGAGGGCACCGGTCGGGTCCTGGAAGACCATCTGCACGCCGCGCCTGTAGCGCTTCAGCGAACGTCCGTCGTAGCGCAGCGGCTCCCCACGGAAGCGGATCTCGCCCTGGAGTGGGCGCACCAGGCCCATCACGGCCCGAGCGAGCGTCGTCTTGCCGCAGCCCGACTCGCCGACGAGCGCGAGCACCTCGCCCTCGTGGACGTCGAGGTCGACGCCGTCGACGGCGCGCGCCACCGACCCCTTCCGGCTCGCGAACCGGACGTGGAGGCCCCGGACCTCGAGCAGGGGGTTCTCGCTCACGGCCGCGCCGCCCCCACGTGGAGGCACGCCGCCCAGCGGTCGGGGCCGGCGCGCCGCGCCTCCGGCTCCCACGACGCGCACTCGTCGATCGCCCGTGCGCAGCGCGGGTGGAACGGGCACCCGGACGGGACCTGGCGCGGGTCGGGTGGATCGCCCCCGAGGCCCGAGGGCGCCATCCGGTAGCGGCGGTCGCCGATCACCGGGAACGCCGCGGCCAGCGCCGCCGTGTAGGGGTGCGCCGGCTCGGCGAACACGTCGTGGCTCGGCCCCTCCTCGACGATGCGACCGGCGTACATGACCGCGATCCGGCGGCACACGCTGGCGAGGGTGGAGAGGTCGTGCGTGATGAAGAGCATGGCGAGGCCGAGGTCGCGCTGCAGCTCCTCGAGTAGGCGCAGCACCTGCGCCTGCACCATCACGTCGAGCGCGGTCGTCGGCTCGTCCGCGACGAGCACCTTCGGGTTGCAGGCGAGGGCGAGCGCGATCAGCACGCGCTGACGCTGGCCGCCGGAGAGCTGGTGCGGGTAGTCGGCGGCACGTCGCGCTGGCAGCCCGACCGTCTCCAGCAGCTCGGCGACACGCGTGTTGGCCTCGGCATCGCTGGCGGCGATGCCGTGGAGACGGATCGGCTCCACGATCTGCGCGCCCACCCGCTGCACCGGGTTGAGCGTGTGCAGCGCACCCTGGAAGACGATCGAGAGGTCGGTCCACCGCACCGCCCGCAACTGCCCGGGCCGCATGGAGAGCACGTCCTCGCCGTCGAGCAGCACCTCACCCGTGACCCTCGTCCCCTTGGGCAGCAGGCGAAGCAGCGCGCCGGCGATCGTCGACTTGCCGCACCCCGACTCGCCGGCGAGACCGAGCGTCTCCCCGGCGTCGAGTGCCAGGTCGACCCCGCGCACCGCGGGCACGTCACCCGGGTAGGTGACGTGGAGGTCGTGGACGCGGAGGAGCGGTGGGTCGGTCATCTCAGGC
>JAOUEK010000062.1 GCA_029858755.1 Thermoleophilia bacterium | reverse complement strand
GCACCGGCGCCCGTCCTCGCCGCCCGTGGTGTCGGACGGAGCTACGGACGACGCCTCGCGCTCGCGCCGACCGATCTCGAGCTGCACGCGGGTGAGGTCGTCGGCCTCGTCGGGCCGAACGGGGCCGGCAAGTCGACGCTCCTGGCGCTGCTCGCCGGGGCGCTGCCGCCGACCACCGGCGACGTCGCCTCGGGCACGCCCGAGCCGCGTGTCGGCTGGGCCCCGCAGCGTCCCGCGCAATACGGGCACCTCTCCGCCCGTGAGAACCTCGAGCTCTTCGCCCGATTGCAGGGCGTCGACGACCCCGTCGGGCAGGCGCAGGGGCTGATCGACCTGCTCGCACTCCCCGAGCGGCGCTCCACCCAGCTGTCGGTCGGCAACCAGCAGCGCCTCAACCTCGCGCTCGCGCTCCTCGGCGATCCCGACGTGCTGTTGCTCGACGAGCCGACCGCGTCGCTCGACCCGGCGTCGCGCACGAGCCTGTGGGCGATCGTCGCGCGCCTCCGCGCTCGATCCGGCACGACGGTCTTCGCGACCCACGCCGTCGAGGAGGTGGAGCGCTTCGCAACGCGGGCGGTCGTCCTCCTCGACGGCCAGGTGCGCTTCGACGGCAAGCCGTCCGACGTCGAGGCGGCGCTCCCCGAGCCGGCGATCACGTGAGCGCGACGCCGCACCTGCTCGGCAAGGACCTGAGGCGGCTCACACGCTCGCCGGGCCTGCTCGCCGCGCTCGTGCTCTACCCGCTCCTGATCGCCGTGCTCGTCGGGCTGCTCGTCCGCTATGTGGGGGAGCGACCCCACGTGGCGCTCGTCGACGAGGCCGGCCTGCCGCAGACGATCGTCCTCGGGGAGCGGACATTCGACCTACGCCGGCTGTTCGAGGAGGCGGCGGAGGTCGAGCTCGTGCGCATGGACGAGGACGAGGCCGACCGGCGGCTCCGCTCGGGCCGCGTGGTTGCCACGCTGACCGTGCCCGAGGACTTCACCGCCCGTCTGCGCCGGCTCGACGAGAGCCCGCAGCTCCGGCTGAGGACGAGCGAGGGCGCGCTCGGGTCGACGGTCGGCGAGAAGATGCGCGCGCTCGTGTACGGGATCAACCTGCGTCTGCAGCAGGCGTACATCGAGGCGAACCTCGGCTACGTCGATCTCCTGCGCGAAGGGGGCTCGGGGGAGATCGGAGAGAGCGAGCTGACCGTGATCGGCCTGCGCGAGGCGGGGCGGCAGCTGGAGGAGCTGACGCGATCGTCCGACCCCGAGGTCGCCGCGGCGGCGGCGGGGCTGGCGGACTTCGTACGGCAGGTCGACGGGGCGGTCGGGCAGGTGGGTGACTTCCTGCGGGCGACCGCGAACCCCATCGAGCTCGTCGAGGACGCCGAGCCGGGGCGCACCTGGTTCCTCTCGGCGCAGGCGCAGGCCGTCGCGCTCGCGCTCGCGCTCGCCTTCGTCGCCGTCCTGCTCGGCGCCGCCGCTCTCACCGCCGAGCGCGAGGAGCGGGTGCTGCCGCGGCTGGCGCGCGGCCTCGTCTCCTTCGGCTCCCTCGTCACGGAGAAGATCGTGCTCGTCGCCCTCGTGGGGACGGCGATCGGGCTCGCGCTCGCGGTCGCGTTCGGCGTCGTCGTCGAGCTCGGTGACGTCGAGGGCGGCCAGCCGTGGAGCCGTCTGCCGCTGCTCCTCGTCGGGCTCGCGCTCGGCAGCGCCGCGTTCGGCGCGCTCGGCGTGCTCGCCGGGGCCCTCGGCCGGGAATCGGGGACGGCGATGCTGCTCGCGCTGCTCGTCGGGCTGCCCGTCGTCCTCGTCGGCGTGCTCCCGTCCGGAGCCGTTCCGGCCGCCGACGTGATCGGCGAGCTCGTCCCCTTCGGCCACGTGGTCGACCTCGCCACGTCGGCGCTCTTCGACGCCTCGCCGGGTGGGGCGGTGGCACGCGAGTCGGCCTGGCTGCTCGCCCTCACAGGCGTCTACGGCCTCGCCGCCCGCATGCTGGCCCCACGCCTGCTCGTCTGAGCCCCGCGTTCCGACGCGGCGGCCGACCGGGAGGCGGCGCCCGCGGGATGCCCGGCATGCCGAGCAGCGCTCGGCGCGATCGTCGACGTGGCGTACGTGCCCCTTCGCTCCCGCGGCGACACGCGGCCGGCGGGTAGCACCGGCGGCCCGCGACCGGGCGGAGCACGCCGTCCGTCAGCCCACAGGGCGAGCCCACCGTTGGCAGTCGTCGCGCCCGCCGACCTCGCGTCGAGAGCGGCGGAGGCCCCGTGCCACATCGCGATTGACCGGCGGCCGCTCTGACCGGATGATGGCCCGAGACCACAGGAGGGAGAGATCGTGAGCGAGACCGCCTATCCGTTGCTGTTCTCCGAGTGGACGCTGCGGCGCACGACGATCCCCAACCGGATCGTCTTCGCGCCCACCTGCCCCACGTGGGTGGCCAACCCCGCCGACGGCGTCTTCACCGACCAAGCGGTCGCCTACTACGAGGAGCGCGCCAGGGCGGGCTGCGGGCTGATCATCATCGGCGGCACCATCGTCCACCGCGACGCGCTCTACGGCGGCCTCAACTTCCCCGGCCTCTGGGACGACGCGCAGATCGAAGGGATCGCCCGCGTGCGGGAAGCGGTTCATCGGCATGGCTGCGCGCTGGCCGTGCAGCTGCTGCACCCGGGGCTGCGGACGCTGGCCGTGATCCAGAAGGACCCTGCGTACGACCTCGACGCTCCCTGGTACACGGTGGCGCCGAGCCAGCTTCCCCCCGGCGAGTGGCCGAACGCGCCGATGCCGAAGGAGCTGGAGGAGCACGAGATCGACGAGATCATCACGTCGTTCGCGCAGGCGACCCGCCGGGCCGCGGACGCGGGCCTCGACGGGGTCGAGTACCACCTCGCGCACGGCTACCTGCCCTGGCAGTTCCTCTCTCCCCTCTACAACCACCGCTCCGACCGCTGGGGCGGCTCCCTCGAGAACCGGCTCCGCTTCTCGGTCGAGTCGCTGCGCGCGATGCGTGACGCAGGCGGTGACGACCTGTTCATCGGCTACCGCATCAACTCGACCTCGTTCTGGGCCGGCGACCTCGAGCTGGACGACGTCAAGGCCGTGATCGCCGAGCTCGATCGCGTCGCCGACGTCGACTACGTGAGCGTCTCCGCCGGCGTCCACCACTCCTTCATCCACACGCCGATGACGTACGAGCCGGGCTGGGAGCGCGAGTACACGCGCGAGGTGAAGCAGGTGACCGCGAAGCCCGTGCTCGCCGTGGGGCGGATCACGAACCCGGAGATCGCCGAGGAGCTCCTCCGAGCAGGGGAGGCCGACGCGATCCTCCTCGCGCGCCAGCTCTTCGCCGACGCCGAGTGGGCGCTCAAGGTCAAGGAGGGCCGCGCCGAGGACATCCGTCGCTGCGTCGCGGCCAACTACTGCTGGCGCAGCGTCGTCTCGGGCGCCCGCGTGCAGTGCATCTACAACCCCGAGGTCGGCCGCGAACGGCAGTGGGGCGCCGGGTCGCTCACCCCCGTCGCGCAGCCCCGGAGGGCGCTCGTGATCGGGGGTGGGCCGGCCGCGCTCGAGTTCGCCCGCGTCGCCGCCGCCCGCGGGCACGTCGTCACTGTGCTCGAGCGGGAGCCCGAGACGGGCGGGCACGTCCGCGTCCAGGCGCTGCTCCCCGACCGGCAGGAGCTGGGCCAGATCGGCATCTGGCTCGCAGCGCAGGCTGCGAAGAACGGCGCCGAGCTCCGCGTCGGCGTCGAGGTGACGGAAGGCGATCTCGACGGCCTGCTCGCAGCGGAGCGGCCCGACCACGTCGTCATCGCCACGGGCGCGCGCCACCGCAACGACGGCTGGCAGGGCCAGACGGCGGCGCCCGTCGACGGCTGGGAGACCGGCAACTGCGCCAGCTGGCACGACGTCGTCGACGGCAAGGCGCACGCGTCCGGCTCCGTCGTCGTGATCGACGACCTGCAGGACATCGCCGGCCCCCTCACCGCGGTCAAGCTCGCCCGGGAGGGTGCGTCCGTCAAGCTCGTCACGCGCTGGCCGATGGTCGCGATGGAGACGATGCCCGAGGTCTACTACCTGTGGACGCGCAAGGCGCTGATCGAGGCCGGGGTCGAGGTCCTGTCGGATCTCTTCGCGACCCGGATCGCCGGCCGCGAGCTCGAGCTCGTCAACGTCTACGCGCCGGAGCGCGTCACCCGCCTCGAGGCCGACGCGATCGTCTTCAACACGGGCCGCCAGTCCGAGAACGCGCTCTACCACGCGCTCCGGGCACGCGGGGTCAGCGTCGAGACGATCGGCGACGCGACCGCGCCGCGCGGTACCTACGAGGCGGTGTACGAGGGACATCGGGCCGCGCGCGCTCTCTGACCCGCTCCGCGGGACGCACCGACCACGCCACGCTCCCGCGGCGCGGAGCCGACCCGGCCTGGGGCGGTCACGCCCGAGTCCGTCACCTAGAGCGGCGTCGGGGCCAGGGTCGGCGCGCCGCTCCGCGTGCGAGCGGCGACTTCGTCGTACCAGTAGACAGCGGGAGGAGGGCCGTCGTCGACGAGCTCGTCCCACGTGCGCTGGCAGGCCTCGGCGAGCCGGTCGGCCCGGCCTGCGGCGAGCCAGTCCGCGGCGAGCGTGCCCAGGCCGGCGTCGGCGAGCGTGCCGAGCCGGAGGTCGTGGCTCACCTCGTGCGTCATCGGGATCACCGCGCCGTCGGCGTCGACGACGAGCACGGGCGCGACGTCGACCAGGTCGTCGACCGGTCGTGCTGGCACGAGGCGGTCGCGGTGCCCCAACAGCTGGTCGGCGGTGATCGCGTCGACGTGGACGACCACCCCGAGCTCGGCGCCGAGCCGCGACGCCTCGGAGATCGCGGCGACGAGCTCGATGCCGTCGGGCCGCGCGCCAGGGAGGGTCAGCGCGGCACGGCCGTCGAGCGTCAGGGGGTGCACCTGCACGCTGCGCGCGCCCTCGCGCGCGGCGAGCCGCACGACGAACTCGAGGCTGTCGGCGTTGTGCTGCGTGAGCGTGAAGATCAAGCCGAAGGGGACACCCGAGGCGCGGACGACCTCGAGGTTGGCGACGGTGCGCGCGAAGGCGCCGTCGCGGCGACGGATCGCATCGTGCTCGTCCGGCCTGCCGTCGATGGAGATCGCGGCCACGTCGAGGAAGGGCGCGAGCGGCGCCCACCGCCGCGCTGTCGCAAGCATGCCGTTCGTGGTGATCGTCGTCACCATCCCGAGCGCCTTGGCGCGTGCGAGCAGCTCAGCCAGCGGCCGGTAGAGCAGCGGCTCGCCGCCGGAGACGGCGAGCTGCCGGTAGCCGAGGTCGAACGCCTCCTCGGCGCAGCGCGAGAGGAGCTCCCCCGGGAGCTCCTCTCGCGCCTGTGGACCGGACAGGGAGTAGCAGTGCGCGCAGGCGATGTTGCAGAGCCGCGTGGGGTGGACCTGCAGCACCGGCGCGATGCCGGTGGGGCCGGCTCTACCCACCGATCCCGCCGGCGCCGAGCGAGCCGGGGCGGTCCTGCACCGCCGGCAGCTCCGCCCCCACGTGGCCGAAGTCCAGCTCCATCCGGACGAGGTCGGGGAAGGGGATCCCGTTGATGATGATCCTCGGCGGGCGGATCACCCCTCCGTGGCTCAGGTGCCACCTGAGCCAGAAGAGGATGTCGTTCCCGCACCACGGTCCGTCGTCGCCGTCGTAGCGGAGCGACAGGCTGAGGCCCGTCGCGTGCTCGCCGCCGACCACGTTGGCGCCCTCGACGGTCGCCGGCGACTTCTCGAGCGCGGCCGCGATCTCGCGCACCGACTCCTCGGTGAGCGCCCGCGCCTTCCAGGCCGCCATCACCTTCTCGGATCCACGCTTCTCCTTGCTGGCCATACGACCTCCTTCGCTGGAGCGGCGGCCACGCGGGATGCGCGACCTGCCACGGGACGAGACACGTGCCGTCAGAAGCCGATCTCGATCGCCTCCCACCCCGAGCGCCCGTGCCCGCCGGCCCAGGCGTTGTTCAGCACCGCGCGGTCCCAGATGTCGATCCGCGCCACGTAGCAGCACGGGATGATCCTGGGGTCGCTCCACGGGTCCCAGAGGAACGACGTCGGCACGGGGTAGCCGGTGTCGGCGACGTTGCCGTTGTACGTCTTCGAGAGCGGCACGGCCGGGCCGGGCGTGCCCTCGGGGACGGCGACGATCGGCACGGAGAGGCTGGAGTTCCCCTGCGCCGCGACCGAGAGCCGGCTGAAGTTGTCGTCGTGCGCCTCGACGGTGATGCGGATCAGGCCGTCGCCCCGCTTCACCTTGCCGCACTTCAGCGGCTTGAGCTCGCCCGCGGGGGTCTTCAGCTCGAGCGTGATCACCGGCGTCGGCGGCGCGGTGTTGTCGACCCGTACCGCCCGCGGCGCGCTCACCTTCTCCGCTGCGCCGTCGCGGACGCGGAGACGGAGCCAGTAGAGGCCGTCCGTGGGCGTCGTCCAGTAGACGAGCGTCTTCTCGCCGGCCGTCGCCGGGCCGCCGTCGGACAGCGGGATCGCCGAGATGTCGTACCAGCCCGGGTCGGCACCGCCGGACGGGAACCGCGTGACCGGGATCAGCGGGAACATGCTCGCGTACCCGGCCACGGGCTCGGCGATCGGTGTCCACGGCCCCGCCGGCGACGGCGCGTGCTCGACCTTGTACTGGGTGGCGGTGGCGAAGTTGAAGACGCCCATCAGCCAGGACGAGGCGCCGATCGGGTGGTCACCGACCCCCGTCGCCGGGCTCGGGGGCGGCACCTGGAAAGGGGGGACGCTCGGGCCGCTGCCGAATCCCTGCGCGTCGAACTGCGCCGTCGGGATCGAGCTGATCCGCGTGATCAGCGGCCGGGCGCACAGGTGGCGGCAGTGCCGCTTGCAGCGCACGCGGCAGAGGAAGCGGCAGACCTGGTGGCAGAAGCGCGTCAGCTCGAGCTTCTTCAGCTCCGCCTGCCAGGCCCTGACGTCCTCGGCCTCCGCGATCTTGACCAGCCGCTCGAGCGCCCGCCTGTCCTTGGCGACGCGTGCGATCGCGTGCGTGAACTCGAGCACCTCCTTCGCGTCCACGGGTCGCGTCGCGCGCTCGGGGCAGAGGCGCGCGCACGTGCCCACGCAGCGCTTCGTGCAGAAGTAGACGCACACCAGCTCGCAGCGCTCCGCGAGCCCGACCCGGTCGAGCGCGGCCTGGAAGCGTGCGGCATCGGCCGCGGTGAAGGCGTCGAAGGCCTCGACGAACGCCTCCTCGTCCGCGGCGAGCTTCTCGGCTGCCGCCGCGACGTCGCGCAGCTCGTCGAGAGGATCCGGCTCGTACTGCTGCTCACTCATCGCAGACTCCTCTCGGACAGGCCTCGAGGCGGCGCCTCGAGCCGGGGTGGAGCCGCAGAGCCACCGGGCTCCGTCTCCCCCGGAGCCCGCTGTAGGGGCGACGCTATCGCGTCTGCAGTGCCCCGCGTGACCCCCGGATGGGGGGTTCGCCGCCCTCGAACGGTGGATTCCGCCGGCCCGTGACGGAGGCGGCCGCTACCGTGACGGGCCTGTACTGCTGGCCGCTTCGACCGTTCGACCGGGCGCACCCGGTGCGCGGCACCTTCAACGACCCGCGCATCTCGGGCTCGTCGCGCGCCTTCCACTTCGGGATCGACATCGCTGCGCCCAACGGCGCGCCGGTGCACGCGGTGAGGAAGGGCGTCGTCCACTTCGAGGGGCCGCGGTCGCTGGCCGTGGCCGACGGCGACGTCACCTTCGGCTACTGGCACGTCGTACCGGCGGTCGCGCACCGGCAGCGGGTCGAGAAGCACCAGCTGCTCGGGCACGTGCAGGCGCCATGGCTGCACGTCCACTTCTCCGAACGGCGCGCCGACGGCTATCGCGACCCGCTACGGCGGGGCGCGCTGACCCCGTGGAGCGACACGACCGCGCCGCAGGTGACGAGGATCGTGCTCTCCAGACGAGGGCGAGTGCTCCCGCCGGAGTCGGTCTCCGGCGTCATCGACGTGATCGCCGAGGCGCACGATCAGCCGGCGCGCCCGGTGCCCGAGCCGTGGCGCGGGCTGCCCGTGACCCCGGCCCGCATCCGCTGGCGTGTGCGCCGCGGTGGGCGCACGGTCAGGCCCTGGCGGACACCGGTCGACTTCACGAAAGGCCTGCTGCCCAAGGAGGGCTTCGGCCGTGTCTATGCACCGGGCACGCGGCAGAATCGTGCCGGGACGCCCGGGCTGTACCGCTTCTACGTCGCGCACCGGTGGAGCACGACGCTCCTCCCCGACGGGGGGTACGACGTCGAGGTCGAGGCCTCCGATCTCCGCGGCAACCGCGGCCGCCTGCGGCTGCCCGTCACGATCGCGAACGACGTCTGAGCCGGCAGGCCGGCGAGGAATCCCAGGCGGGCGCGCGGCGTTGCTCCCGGTGGATGCGCTA
>JAOUEK010000061.1 GCA_029858755.1 Thermoleophilia bacterium | reverse complement strand
GCCCCGTGCGGGCCCGACGACCTCGAGTCACCCGACGTGATCCTCGTCAGCCACGCCGCCTTCGACCACTACGGCGACACGGCCGCGATCGCGAAGCGCACCGGCGCACCGGTCGTCTGCGACGCGGCCGTGCGCGCGATGCTGATCGACGAGGGCGTCTCCCCCGATCAGGTCTCGGCGACCACGTGGGGCATCGTCGTCGAGGCCGCGGGCCTCGAGATCCGTCCGGTCGAATGCCACCACTGGTCGTCGGGGACATTGTCCGACGGCCGCCAGGTGGTCGGCAACCCGATCGCGTTCATCGTCGAGACGGAGCCGGGCGTGCGGATCTACCACTACGGCGACACGTGCGTGTTCGACATGCGGCTGATCGGTGAGCTGTACCGGCCCACGGTCGGCCTGCTCGGGTGCACACTGCCGCGCGAGCTCTCGCACCTGATCCCGGGCCCGGCCACGTTCCTCACCGGCGAGATGGACGCCGACGAGGCGGCGCGCACGGCGGAGATGCTCGGCCTCGAGATCGCCGTCGCCTGCCATTACCTCGCGAAGGACGCGGAGGTCGACCGCTTCCTCGAGCTGGTGCCGAAGTACGACACCACCGGGCGTCGCCAGGCGGTCGCGCCCGAGGTCGGCCAGACGCTCGTCGTCGACGGCACGAGCTGGGCGCTCGAGGACGGGGCGTCATGAGGCTCGTGACCTACGAGGCGGCGGGGCGCGTCGGCGTCGGTGCGGAGCGCGGCGACGCCGTCTTCGACACGGGGTACGCGGACATGCACGACCTGATCGCCTCCGGCGACGAGGGCCTCGCGAGGGCGGCGGCAGCCGTGGAGGCGGGCGTCGCCGTCGAGGGTGCGGCGCTGAAGGTGCCGATCGTCCCGGGCAAGGTGCTCTGCTGCGGCATCAACTTCCGCAGCCACGGCGCCGAGGCCGCGTCGGCGAACGTCCCGCAGGAGCCGTACTTCTTCGCCAAGCTCCCCAGTGCGGTGTCGGGGCCGGGCGACCCGATCGTGATCCCGTTCCCCGAGGCGAAGGTGGACTGGGAGGTCGAGCTCGCCTTCGTCGTCGGACGCCGCGCCAAGAACGTCGCTGCGGCCGACGCCCTCGACCACGTCTTCGGCTACACGCTGCTCCACGACGTCAGCGCCCGCGCCGTCCAGCTCGAGTGGACGAGCCGGACGCAGGACTCGCAGATCACGCTCGGCAAGAACCCTGACGGCTTCTCGCCGATCGGGCCGGCGATCGTGACGAAGGACGAGATCCCCGATCCGAACGACGTCCGCATCGGTACCTGGGTCAACGGCGTGCAGAAGCAGGACGCGTCGACCGCGGACTGGCTGTTCACGATCCCGGTGCTGGTCGAGTTCCTCACCAGGCTCGTCACCCTGGAGCCCGGCGACGTCGTCTCCACGGGCACGCCCGCGGGGATCGGCTACTTCCGCGACCCGCCCGAGTTCCTGCAGCCGGGCGACGAGGTCACGATCGGGGCGGAGGGCATAGGCCGGCTCACGAACCCGGTCGTCGCCGGCTGGTAGCAGCGCCCGTGGCCGCGCGGTTCCGGGTCGGCCTCGGCAGCGACCTCGTCACCGCGGACGGCTCGCCTCTCGTCGCGGACGCGGCGCGCGACCGGCTCGCGCCCGTCGCCGGCCTCGAGGTCGTCACCGTGGGAGAGCCGCGGGCCGAGCTCACCCCGGCCGACGTCGGCGGCCTCGACGCGGTGATCACGCTCTGGCAGCGGTTCACGCCCGCGACGTTCGCCGGGGTGGAGCGGCTCGCGACGGTCGCCCGCTGGGGCGTCGGCGTGGACATGATCGACCTCGAGGCCTGCACCGAGCACGACGTCGTCGTGTCGATCACGCGCGACGCCGTGCGGCGCCCCGTCGCCGAGGCGATCGTGACCTACGTGCTCGTGCTGGCCAAGCGGGTCTTCGAGGCCGACCGGGTCGTCCGCGAGGGCCGCTGGGGCGAGCAGGGCGGACCGGGGCTCGGGCTCCGCGGGAAGGTGCTCGGCACGATCGGTGTCGGCAACATCGGCGCCGACCTCGTCGAGCTGTTGCGACCGCTCGGGCTCGCGCGCATCCTCGCCGCCGACCCCTACGTGACCGACGGGGCCGCGCACCGGCTCGGCGTCGAGCTCGTCGAGCTGGAGACGCTCCTCGAGGAGGCGGACTTCGTGTGCGTCAACTGCCCGCTGACGGCGCAGACGCACCACCTGCTCGGGCCCGCGGAGCTCGCGCGCATGAAGCCGACCGCCTACCTCGTGAACACCGCCCGCGGGCCGATCGTCGACGAGGCGGCGCTGGCGCGCGCGCTGGCCGAGGGCGTCATCGCGGGAGCCGCACTCGACGTCTTCGAGGAGGAGCCGCTGCCGGCGGGCTCGCCGCTCCTCGGCCTCGACAACGTCGTGCTCTCGCCTCACGCGGCGGCGTGGACCGACGAGCTCGTGGCGCTGAACGGCTCGGGGGCGTGCGAGAGCGTGCTCGCCGTCCTCCGCGGCGAGGTGCCGCGGCACGTGGCCAACCCGGCCGTGCTCGAGCGGCTGGGCTTCAGGGCGAAGCTCGACCGGCTCCGCGACCGCTGGGCCGACGACGAAGGAGAGGGAGGCGATGGCTGACGACGTGAAGAAGCTGACGATCTTCGACGTCCAGGAGAAGGTGGCGGCAGGCGAGAAGGTCTTCCAGGTGACGGCGACCGACTATCCGACGGCGCTGCTCGTCGACCGCTCGGGGATCGAGTTCATCCTCATCGGCGACTCGCTCGGGATGACGGCGCTCGGCTACCCGAGCACGGTTCCCGTGACGATGGACGAGATGCTGTACCACGCGAAGGCGATCAGTCGAGCGGCCAAGCGGTCGATCCTCGTCGGCGACCTGCCGCTCGGCGCATACCATGCCTCCACCTCGGACGCCGTGTCGAACGCCATGCGGATGGTCAAGGAGGGCGGAGCCGACGTCGTGAAGATGGAGGGCGGCGAGGACGTCGCGCCCATGATCGAGGCGGTCGTCCGGGCCGGGATCCCCGTGATGGGGCACATGGGCCTCACGCCGCAGCTGATCTCCAAGCTCGGCGGCTTCCGGGTGCAAGGAAAGAGCGCGGCCGCCGGTGCGCAGCTCATCCGCGATGCGGACGCGCTCGAGCGGGCGGGCTGCTTCGCCGTGGTGCTCGAGGCGATCCCCGACCGGGTGGCCGCGCTGATCACGGAGCGGCTCGAGATCCCGACGATCGGGATCGGCGCCGGGCCGCACTGCGACGGGCAGAACCTCGTGCTGCACGACCTCGTCGGGCTCTTCGACCGCTTCCTGCCGAAGTTCGCGAAGCGCTACGCCAACGTGGGGGAGACGATCGACGCTGCGCTTCGCGAGTTCCAGCAGGAGGTCCGCGACGGCGCCTTCCCCGCCGCCGAGCACAGCTTCGTGATGGACGACGCGGAGTACGAGGCGCTGCTCCGGGAGCTCGGCGATGGCGACTGAGCGCGGGCACGTGAGCCGCCTCCGTGCGGTCGAGCCGGTCGAGCTCGTGCCCGGCGTGACCATGCGGCCGCTCTTCGGCGCCGGCGCCATGCTCAACCTGCTCGAGTTCGCCCCCGGCGCGCGCGTCGCGGATCACACCCATCCGCACGAGCAGCTCGGCTACGTCCTCGAAGGCGAGCTGACCCTCGAGATCGACGGCGTCGAACATCGGCTCGGCGCCGGCGACGCCTACCGCATCGCCGGCGGGACGCCACACGCCGCCTGGTCGGACGGGCCCTGCGTCGTGCTCGACGTCTTCCAGCCCGTCCGCGAGGACTACCGGGAGCGCATGGGGGCGTGAGGACGAACCCCGTCAAGGAGGCTCTGGCCCGCGGAGAGACCGTGATCGGGACGATGGTGACCGAGTTCGCGACGCCGGGGATCGCACGCCTGGCCGCGAAGGCGGGGGCGGAGTTCGTGCTGTTCGACCTCGAGCACACGGGCTACGACTACGAGCGCCTGCGCTGGGTGCTCACGGCTGCGGAGGCAACGGACACCGTCCCCTTCCTGCGCGTCCCGGACGCCGACTACCAGTTCATCTCGCGCGGGCTCGACAGCGGGGCGCTCGGTGTGATGGTGGCGTCGGTCGAGACCGCCGCCGAGGCCCGGTCGATCGCGGACGCGGCGCGGTTCCCGCCACTCGGGAGACGCGGGTTCGGCCTCGCGCTCCAGCACGACGACTTCCCGCCCGGGGGGCTCGGTGCGACCCTCGACCACGTGAACGGGACGACGATGACGCTCGCCCAGATCGAGACGGCGTCGGGCCTCGACGCCGTCGAGGCGATCGCTGCCGTGGACGGGATCGACGTCCTCTGGATCGGTCACAACGACCTGAGCGTGTCGCTCGGCATCCCGGGCGACTTCGCATGCGACACCTTCCAGCGAGCGGTCGACCGCATCCTGGCGGCCGGCGACGCGCGCGGCAAGCCGGTAGGCATCCTCTGCGGCTCCGTGGAAGAGGGAGTGGCCCACCTCGATCGCGGCTTCCGCCTGATCGCCTACGGGCTCGACATCCTCCTCTACCAGGACGCGCTCCGTCTCGGGGTCGCGCGCCTCGGTCGCCACCGCGAGCGCCGCCAGCCGGAATGACGACGTTCCGCGTCGGGATCACGCGCGACATCCTCGACGCGGACGGGCGACCGGTCTACGACCTCGACGCGCTCGAGCAGACGCCGGGCGTCGAGACCGCTCTCGTCGCAGACGTCGAAGAGCTCGCCCCGCGAGACGTCGCAGGCTTCGATGCGCTCGTCCTCTTCAAGCCGCGTGTGTCGGCGGCCACGCTCGCCGGCTCGGAGCGCCTGGTGCTCGTCGCGCGCCTCGGGGTCGGGGTCGACAACGTCGACGTCGAGGCGTGCACGGCCGGCGGCGTGCTGGTGACGACGACGCCGGACGGCGTCCGGCGCCCGATGGCCGCGGGCGCGCTCGCGTTCCTGCTCGCGCTCGCCCATCGCCTGCCCGAGATGGACCGGCACGTGCGCGCCGGCGGGTGGGAGAGGTTCGCGCACGTGGGCGCCGGCCTCGACGGGCGCACGCTCGGGATCATCGGCCTCGGCAACATCGGTCGCGACCTGGTGCGGCTCGTCGCGCCGTTCGAGATCGACGTCCAGGCGGCGGACCCCTACGCCGTCGAGCCCGTCGAGGGAGTCGAGCTCGTCTCGCTCGACCAGCTGCTCGCGACATCCGATTTCGTGGTCGTCGCCGCTCCCCACACACCCGAGACCAGACATCTGCTGGACGCGAAGCGCCTCGCGCAGCTGCGGCCGACCGCGTACCTCGTCAACATCTCGCGAGGGCCGATCGTCGACCAGCGAGCGCTCACGGAACTGCTCGCAGCGCGGCGAATCGCTGGCGCCGCCCTCGACGTCTTCGAGCAGGAGCCCCTCGAGGCGGACGACCCACTGCTCTCGCTCGACAACGTGATCCTCGCCCCGCACGCCGTCGGGCTGACCGACGAGATGTTCCGCCGCAGCAGCGACAGCGTCGTGCGCAGCGTGCTCGCGGTCGTGCGCGGCGAGATCCCGGAGTTCGTGCTCGACCGGCGGGCGCTCGAGCATCCTCGCGCGCGCGAGCGACTCGGTCCCTCCGTCGACGCCGGACGGTGAGCGAGACCCGAACGCGGCGGCTCGGCCGCACTTCCGTCGAGCTCCCCGTGCTCGGCCTCGGCTGCGCACCCCTCGGTGATCTCTTCGAGCGGCTCGACGAGGAGGTGGCCGACGCCACGCTGCGGGCAGCGTGGGAGGCGGGGGTCCGGTTCTTCGACACCGCGCCGCACTACGGGGCGGGGCTCAGTGAGCACCGCGTGGGACGGTTGCTTCGGGGCGTCCCGCGCGACGAGGTCGTGGTGTCGACCAAGGTCGGTCGCGTGCTGTTGCCGGACGACGCGCCCGACCCCGCCGGTCGCGGGCCGTTCGTGGGCGGGCTGCCGTTCACCCAGGTGTTCGACTACGGCTACGAGGGCGTGCAGCGGTCGCTGGACGGCTCGTTGCAGCGGCTGGGGACGTCACGCGCCGACCTGCTGGTGATCCACGACCTCGACCGCCGTCATCACCCTGACCCGGTCGTGCGAGCCCGCCACCTCGGCGACCTCGAAGTGGGCGGCGCGAAGGCGCTCGACGAGCTGCGGGCGGGCGGGGCGATCAGGGCCGTCGGCGCCGGCGTCAACGAGCTGGGGATGCTCCCGCTGCTCTTCGAGCGGGTCGAGCTCGACTTCGTGATCCTCGCCATGCCGTACACGCTCCTCGACCAGCGAGCGCTCGACGAGGAGCTCCCGCTCTGCGAGCAGCACGGCGCCGGGGTCGTGGTCGGCGCCGTGTTCAACTCGGGGATCCTCGCCGCGCCCCGCGGCGTGCCCGCGCCGTACAACTACGGCGCAGCATCCGGCGAGGTGGTCGCGCGCGTCGAGCGGCTCCGGGCCGCGTGCGGGCGCCACGGGGTGCCGCTCGTGGCGGCTGCGCTGCAGTTCCCGCTCGGCCACCCGCTCGTCGCTGCCGTGATCCCGGGTGCGGTCACGCCGGGTCAGGTGCGCGAGAACGTCGAGCAGCTCGCGGGGCGGGTCCCCGGGGCGCTCTGGGGGGAGCTGAAGGCCGAGGGCCTCATCCGGCACGACGCTCCGGTGCCGGAGTAGGGTCTCCCGGTGGCTTGGGCGCTCTTGGGTGTGGCGATCGTGATCGAGCTCTGCGCGACCGTCGGCCTCAAGCAGTCCGACGGCTTCACACGCCCGCTGATCACGGCGGCCGTGCTCGCCGGGTACGGCGTCTCCTTCTTCGTCATGTCTCGCGCCATCCGCGCCGGCCTGCAGGTCTCGGTCGGCTACGCGGTCTGGTCGGGTGTGGGCACCGCCGCCCTCGCGCTCGTCGGCGCCGCCTTCCTCGACGAGCCCCTCACCCTCGTCAAGGCAGGGGGGATCGGTCTCGTCGCGGGCGGAGTGGTCGTGCTCGCGCTCGCCCACTCCGCGTAGGCCGCTGGGATCAGCGCGCGATCTCGCGCACGGGATCGCGCGGCTGCACCTCGATCCCGAGCCCCGGCTCCCCGTTCAGGCGCACCCGTCCTCCCTCCGCGAGCGGCTCGCCGGCGAAGAGCCAGTGCGGGAGCTCGTTGCCGACCTCGATCGCGTGGGGCGGGAAGTACTCCGCCATGGGGCACGCGGGCTGGCTCGCGACGACGTGGTAGTTGTGCGCCTGCCCCGCGTGCGGGACCACGTCCAGCCCGAACGCCTCGGCGAGCCCGCACACCTTCACCGCCTGGGTGATCCCGCCGACGCGGTTGGTGTCGAACTGGAGCACGCGCGCGGCGCCGCGGCGGACGATCTCCCCGAACCCGGCGATCGTGAACTCGTGCTCGCCGTGTGCGATCGGGATCGGGCTCTCGCGGGTGAGCGCCGCGTAGCCCTCGAGGTCGTCGGGGATCAGCGCCTCCTCGAGCCAGCGCAGCTCGTAGGGCTCCAGCAGGCGCACCATGGCGCGTGCGTAGTCGAGGTTCCAGCCCATGTACGCGTCGGCCATCAGGTCGGCCTCGTCGCCCACGACCTCGCGGACGGTGCGCACGAGCTCGACGTTCGCCCGCATCCCCTTCCGGCCGTCCGGCGGGCCCCAGAGGAAGCGCTGCTTGAACGCGGTGAAGCCCTCGTCGACGTATCGCTGCGCCTCGGCGGCGAGGTCGTCCAGCGAGTCCGAGCCGTACAGGCGGCTCGCGTAGACGCGGATCGTCTCCGTCCGCCGCCCTCCCAGCAGGTCGTGCACGGGGACGCCGAGCGCCTTCCCCAGCGCGTCCCAGAGGGCGATGTCCACGGCGCTGATCGCGACCATGCCCAGCCCCTTGCGCCCCCACGCCATCGACGCGCGGTACATCAGCTGCCACGTCTCCTGGATCTCGACGACGGGACGGCCTGTCACGAGCGGCGCCAGCCGCGTCTCCACGATCGCCGGGATCAGGTCGGCGGCGAGCGCGGCGTCGCCGATGCCGACGATCCCGGTCGACGTCTCCACCTCCACGACCAGCCAGCGCGGGAAGGCGAAGCCGCGCTCGTCGCGCGACGCGTCCCAGCCGCGGAGCGGGTTCGCGTAGCGCACGCCCCCACCCTCGGTCGGCGCTTCGAAGAGCCGGCAGCGCACGTCCGTGACGACGCCCGCCGGATGGTCGGTCTCGGTCACGAGGCCTCCGTTCGTCGCTCCTCGCGGAGCTCGCCCGCGAGCGCCGCGTCCCTGGCCGCGGCGTCCGCTGCCAGGTCGCCGTCGGTGATCGCGACACCGGCCAGATCGGGCAGCTCCTGCGCGGTGGAGAGCTCCGGGACGATGTTCGCGCCGGAGCGGTTCCAGGTGTCGATGCCGCCGAGCGCGATCGCCCGGAGCGGCCCGACGCGGCGCCAGCGTCGGGCCAGCCCCTCGCGCATCACGGTGTCGACGT
>JAOUEK010000553.1 GCA_029858755.1 Thermoleophilia bacterium | reverse complement strand
ATTCAAGCATCTACTGCACAAGACTTTAGGCTGTCTTACTTCAACCGAGATGGCAGCCTCGGCGAGCTCTGCGGGAACGCCTCGCTGTGCGCCACCAGGCTCGCGGTCGACCTCTCGATCGCGAGCGGGGACGGTATGTCCTTCGAGACCGAGATCGGCGTGATCCGAGCCCGGTTGCGCAAGGGACAGCCAGAGATCGACCTTCAGCCGCCAAGGGGGCTCCGGCCTGATGCAGGCATCGGCCGGACGTCGGGGGAGGCCCGGCTCGGCTTCGTGGATACTGGCGTGCCCCATCTCGTCGTACGGGTGGCGGATATCGCCCTGGTGGACCTGGAGTCCCGCGGTCCCGAGTTGCGGTTCCACGAGAGCCTGCCTGCCGGGGCGAACGTCAACTGGATCGCGCCCGGCAAGGACAGCGAGTGGCTCCTGAGGACCTACGAGCGCGGCGTGGAGGCCGAGACGCTCGCGTGTGGGACCGGGGCTGTGGCTTGCGCCGTGATGCTGCGGGCCTGGGGCGAGTCGGGGGACGAGACGCGGATCCGCACTCGATCCGGCAAGCTCCTCGTGGTCACGCTCAATGGGTCGGGGGCCGAGACCGTCCCGTCGCTGCGGGGGGAGGGTCGGATCGTCTTCGACGGGGTCCTGCGAGAGCTCTAGAGGCCGTCAGCAGCTGGCCGGGACTCCTGCATATGGCCGCGCACCTCGTGCTTTCCACACCTTTCCACGAGTCTATGTTTACATAATACATATTATCGGTAGTAGTAGACCGTCGATGGAATCCTGCCGGGATGTCCGGGTTCCGCGCCACGATCGCGCCACCGACTTCTTCCCCAAACGGCAGAACGGCCCGGGAACCGCCCGGGCCGTCCACTTCAGAAACAACTTTAGGTCTGGCCTACGACTTCGCGAGGAGCTCTCCCAGCCGGACCTTCGCCTCGCCGGCATACGGCGAGTCCTCGATCCCTGCGATCTCGTCATAGATCACTTTCGCGGCCGCGGCCTCGCCGGCAGCCCGGAGGGTCCGGGCCTGTTCCATCTGGTACATCTGGCGCTCCAGCTTGAACTCGGCAGTCGCGGCCGCCTGCGCATATGCCGCGGCCGCCTCCGCCGGCTTACCCTCCCCCTCTCGGCCCCCAGCGACAAGCGCGTGGACACCGGCCAACAGGAACTTCGGCGCGGAGGCGGCGGCCTGCTCGAGCTGGGTCACGCCCTCGACGTACTTTCCCTGGCCGTACAGGATCTCGGCCATGAGCATCGCGGCCTGCGTCCCCGCCGCCGTGCCGCGCCAGCGGGTGGTGATCTTCTCGAGCTCCGTCTGCGCGAGCGGTGCATTCCCGGCCGAATACGCCGACTCAGCCGCCTGGTACGCGGCGGCCGCGTTGGCCTCCTTGATCTCCGCCGATCGCTTCCAGAGCCATCCCCCGCCGGCCCCCACCGCGATCACGATCGCCGCGATGATCAGGCTCCGTTGGTGCGTCACCAGCCACTCGGCTATGGACTCGCCGTCGTCGTCGAGTGTGGGGCGTGCGGCGGCTCCGGTCTTCGTCATTCGTCAGGTCAGTTCGGGGGTGGAACATGAAGATGCGTGCCGACGCGAAGACGGCACGGATCGCGTCCGCGACACCAGGAGGAAACTAGCGGCCCCGCCCTCTGTATTGAAGTCGTGCCCGGGAGTGCGAGAAGGGCTGCCCTCGCTCTCGAGGTTGCAACATGCCCCCGGGCGGACTCGAACCGCCGGCCTGCGGTTTAGGAAACCGTCGCTCTATCCACCTGAGCTACGGGGGCGATGACGTGGTGAATCTTAACACGCCGCCGCTGGCGCTTCACGCTGGAACGACTCGCGCCGCGACGCTCGAGGTTCCGAACGCCGCGGCGCGAGAGATCCCGGTCGGGATCCGTGGGCGCGCGCCTCGCGCGCCGAGAGGCCTATGGCTTTCTCGGTTGCGCCGTCCTTCCGCTGCTCGAGGACGACCCGGAGCTCGCGCTGCCGCTCGACGACCCGCTCGACGACCCGCTCGACGAGCCGCTGGTCGAGCCGCCGCTCGCCC
>JAOUEK010000552.1 GCA_029858755.1 Thermoleophilia bacterium | reverse complement strand
GGTTGCCGCCTGCGTACCACGTGTCGCCCCACCCGTCGCCGTCGGCGTCGTAGAAGTTGTAGGCCTGCCACGTGTTCGTGGGCATCACGACCGCGACGCGGCTCGACGTGCCGAGTGCCGCCGGCCGGAGCACGAACGGCGCGAAGCCGACCCTCCCGTCGCCGGTCTCCAGGCGCGCCGCGTACAGCCCGGAGGGCCACGTCGCCCCTGCCTGCACGCTGATCGTGGCGGGCGCGGAGCGCTTCCCGGCCCAGCCGATCAGCACCGGCTCGCCCATCGGCTCCCCGGTGATCTCGTCCGACCGCAGGCTCGGGTCGGGGCCGTGCCCGGTGCGCAGGAACGTCAGGCGCAGTCGTGACGCGTCGGCGAAGACGCGCAGCGCCATCGCGTCGCCGGCGACGTATGAGCGCTCCCGGAACGAGGCCTCGACCCCGAGCACGCGCGTCACCGGTGCGCGGGACTGCTCGGGTGACGCCGGCCTGCGTCCCCCCAGCACCTTCTTCGCGCTGCCCCGCTCGATGGTGACCCGCATCACGTACGAGCCGACGGGCGTCCCCGGCGCGGGCGTCCACGCGAGCTCGTGCCGGCCGGCCGCGAGCCTGCGTCGCGTCGACCAGGCGACCTTCGACGACCGCGGCGCCGTGCGCACCGCCTGCACGGTGACGACGGCCGGTCGTGGGAGCGTGAGCCCGACTCTGGCGGTGGCCCTGCCCGGGACGCCGGGGGAGACGGTCGCGAACAGCGTGCGGTCGCCCGCGTACGGGCGCCCGGCGTTGCGGACCGTGAGGCCCGAGATCGCGGCCACGAGCGCGTCCACGCGGCCCGCAAGCGCCGTCGCGGCGTTCGTCGTCGCAGCCACGGCCGCGACGCCGGTGGCGAGGAGCCGGCGGCGCGTGAGACCCCCTTGCACTGGTGAAACGTACCCGTCGTCCCGGGGCAAACACACGTTCGTGCATCCGCTACGCTGCGCGCGTGCCCGAGCTGCGCGTGACGTCCGACTACCGGCCCACGGGCGACCAGCCGAAGGCGATCGGCGAGATCGCCGCTTCCGTCGCCGCGGGCAACCGCTTCCAGACCCTGCTCGGCGCCACCGGCACGGGGAAGACGGCGACGATGGCGTGGATCATCGAGCAGCTCCAGCGCCCGGCGCTCGTGATCGCCCACAACAAGACGCTGGCGGCGCAGCTCTGCAACGAGTTCCGCGAGTTCTTCCCGCGAAACGCGGTCGAGTACTTCGTCTCCTACTACGACTACTACCAACCCGAGGCGTACGTCCCGCAGGCCGACCTCTACATCGAGAAGGACTCGTCCCAGAACGACGACATCGCCCGCCTGCGCCTCGGAGCCACCTCCGCGCTGCTCACCCGGCGTGACGTGGTCGTGGTCGCGAGCGTGTCGTGCATCTACGGGATCGGCTCGCCCGAGGAGTGGCGTGACCGCGTCCTGATCCTCGAGGTGGGGGAGACGCACGACCGCGACGAGATGCTGCGCAAGCTGATCGAGAGCCAGTACGTCCGCAACGACACGGTGCTCGGCCGCGGACGGTTCCGCGTGAAGGGCGACGTGATCGAGGTGCAGCCTGCGAACGCCGAGACCGCCTACCGCATCTCGCTGTTCGGCGACGACGTGGAGCAGATCAGCCACTTCGACCCGCTCACCGGCGAGGTGTACGCCAAGCTCGACAACCTCGCGATCTGGCCGGCGACGGAGTACGTGACCTCCAAGCCGACCGTGGAGCGGGCCCTCGACGAGATCCGCGCGGAGCTCGAGCAGCAGGTCGCCCGCTTCGAGCAGGAGGGGCGCATGCTGGAGGCGCACCGCATCCGGCAGCGCACCGAGTACGACCTGGAGATGATGCGCGAGCTCGGCTTCTGCTCCGGGATCGAGAACTACTCGCGCGTGCTCGAGGGCCGGCCCGAGGGGTCGCACCCGTTCACCCTGATCGACTACTTCCCGGACGACTTCGTCTGCTTCGTCGACGAGTCGCACCAGACGGTGCCGCAGATCGGCGGCATGTACGAGGGCGACCGCTCCCGGAAGCAGACGCTCGTC
>JAOUEK010000551.1 GCA_029858755.1 Thermoleophilia bacterium | reverse complement strand
ACTGCGCCGACGCCCGACTCGAGGGCCGCGATCCGTCGGGCGGCGCCGAGCTGTGCCAGTGCCACCCGGGCGAGCTCGGCGGGGGCGTCGCTGAAGACGCCCAGCACGACGCCCGCCGCGGACAGGGTGCGGAGCGCCTGGCTCACCTCCGCCGCCGGGCGCAGGTAGACGGGCGCGCGATCCTCCGCATAGCGCTGGAGCAATGCCCTCCAGTTGCGCTCCCGGCCGGCGTCGAGCAACCGGGCCGCCTCGCCGCGATCCTCGGGCAGCGACCCCGCGTCGATGCCGAGCACGCTCGTCGCGTCGGCGACCCAGTCGTCCCACAGGGGCCGCGTGTCGCCGAGCGCGCGGTCGAGGTCGACGAGCAGCGCGCTCATGCCGGAGTGCGCCTCGCCGCGATCGCCTGCCAGGCGACGACGCCCACCGTGAGGCCGCAGGCGTCGACGAGCACGTCGATCGGCGAGCCGTGGCGCCCCGCCACGAACGCCTGGTGCACCTCGTCGGCGGCCGCGTACAGGACGCCGAGGGCCAACGCCGGCACGAGCGCCTCCAGCGCCCGCAGCAGCAGCACCCCGAGGATCGCGTACTCGGCGATGTGCGCCAGCTTGCGCAGCACGAGGTCCCACGTGCCGAGGCCCGTCCCCAGGCTCGGGACGGACGAGAACGCGAAGATCACGCCCGCCCACGCGAGCACCGGCAGCCACCGTCGCGCCACTGACGCGGACACGACCCGATGATAGGCTCGCCCTCACAACGGAGCGCGGTGAGGGAACCCGGTGCGACTCCGGGACGGTCCCGCCGCTGTGAGGGGAGATGCTCCCCCGCCACGACGCCACTGGCCCACGGGCTGGGAAGGCGGTGGGGGAGGGCGCCCCGAGTCAGAAGACCTGCCCCGCTCCGACCCGCCCAGATCCCCTCGAGGAAGGGAGGATTCGGTGCTCCACCGTCTCATCGCTCTCGCGGCCGTCGCCGCGGCCGCGCTCACGCTGCTCGTCGCCGGCGCATCCGGCGGGCCGGCGGCCGCGCCCTCGTTTCCCGTGACGATCACCGCCGACAACGGCGCGGTCACGGTCCCCCGCCAGCCCCGGCGCATCGTCTCGCTCTCCCCGACCGCCACCGAGACGCTGTTCGCGATCGGCGCCGGGCCGCAGGTGGTCGCGGTCGACGACCAGTCGGACTTCCCGCGCGCCGCGCCGCGCACGACGCTCTCCGGCTTCATCCCCAACGTGGAGGCGATCGCCGCCTACCGGCCCGACCTCGTGGTGATCGCCTTCGACCCGAAGGGCCTCGCGGACGCCCTCGGCCGGCTGGGGATCCCGGTCGTGTACCACAACGCGCCGCGCGCGTTCGAGGGCGCGTACCGCCAGATCCGCCAGCTCGGGCTCGTCACCGGGAGGGCCGCGGCCGCGCAGAAGCTGATCGCCGGCATGAAGAAGCGCATCGGCGCGCTCGCGAAGAGGACGCGGGACCGCGGTGCCGGCCTCACCGTCTACCACGAGCTGACGCCGGACTTCTACTCCGTCACCTCGAAGACGTTCGTGGGGAAGGTCTACGGGTTGCTCGGCCTCGAGAACATCGCAGACGCGGCCGACGCCTCCGGAAGCGGCTACCCGCAGCTCTCCGCCGAGTACATCGTCGCCAAGAGCCCGGACCTGATCGTGCTCGCCGACGGCGTCTGCTGCGGCCAGAAGCCCTCGACGGTCGGCGCCCGGCCCGGCTGGGACCGCATCGACGCCCTGCGCACCGGCTCGGTGGTGCGGATCGACGACTCGATCGCGTCGCGCTGGGGACCGCGCCTCGTGAACTTCTTCCGCGCGATGGCCACCGCCGTCGCCAGGTTGCGGTCGTAGGCGAGAACGCGGTGGAGACGGCGGCCGCACGGCACCACGACGTCCGGGCGCGCGGCGTGGCCCCTCTGTGGGGCGTCGCCGCGGGACTGTTCCTGGCCGTCGCGGTGGTCGTCGGGGTGCTCGCGGGTGCGGTCGACCTCGGCATCGGCGGGGTGCTCAGCTCGGTCGGCGATCGCCTGCACGTCCCCGGCGTCACGACGGCGCTG
>JAOUEK010000060.1 GCA_029858755.1 Thermoleophilia bacterium | reverse complement strand
GAACGTGTTCGGGGTGCTCGAGCCGGCACCCGACCTCGCCGCCGCGGCGGCCTCGGCGGGGGCTGTCGCCGTGGCGCACGTCGACCCCGTCTCGCTCGGGGTGCTCGAGGCGCCCGGGGCGTACGGATGCGGGATGGCGATCGGCGAAGGGCAGTCGGTCGGCTGCTACCAGAGCTACGGCGGCCCCCACTACGGCTTCCTGGCGGCCAGGCAGGAGTTCATCCGGCGCCTCCCGGGGCGGATCGTCGGGGAGACCGTCGACCTCGACGGCGAGCGCGGCTTCGTGCTCACCCTGCAGACCCGCGAGCAGCACATCCGTCGCGAGAAGGCGACCTCGAACATCACCACCAACCAGACGCTGCTCGCCCTCGGCGGGCTGATCACGCTCTGCTGGCTCGGCCCGGACGGGCTGCGCGAGGTGGGGGAGACCTGCATGGCCCTGACCGCCTACGCGCGCGAGCGGATCGCCCTCCCTGCGGCCTTCGAGCGGCCGAGCTTCAAGGAGCTCGCGCTTCGCACCCCGCTGCCGGCACGCGAGGTGGTGCGCCGGGCGCGTGCGCACGGCGTGCATCCCGGCTACGCGCTCGGGCGCGACTTCGAGGGGCTCGACGACGTGCTCCTCGTCGCCTTCACGGAGAAGCGGACGCGCGAGGACGTCGACCGCCTCGCCGACGTCCTCGCCGAGGTCTGTCGATGAGGTGGGCGTCGGAGGCCGCCGGAGGCGGCCGCTTCAGGGGTGTGCCCGCCGCAGGCGGGATCGTCCGCGATCGGTGCCCGTGCCTGCGGGCGCCGATCTGCGGGAGAGGCGAGGTCTGTCGATGAGGTGGGCGTCGGAGGCCGCCGGAGGCGGCCGCTTCAGGGGTGTGCCCGCCGCAGGCGGGATCGTCCGCGATCGGTGCCCGTGCCTGCGGGCGCCGATCTGCGGGAGAGGGAAGGCCTGCAGCCGATGGAGCTGATCTTCGAGAAGAGCCGCCCGGGGCGGCGCGCGGGCCGGCCCCCGCGACCCGCCCTCGCCGTGCCAGAGGTGCCCGACGAGCTCCGGCGCACGCGACCGCCGCGTCTCCCGGAGGTGCCGGAGAACGAGATCGTGCGCCACTTCACGGCCCTCGCCGACCGCAACTTCGGCATCGACACCGGCTTCTACCCGCTGGGCAGCTGCACGATGAAGCACAACCCGCGTGTCAACGAGCGTGCAGCGATGATCCCCGGCTTCCGCGACCTCCACCCCCTCCAGGAGGACGAGGCGGCGCAGGGGGCGCTGGAGCTCACCTGGGCACTCGAGCGGATGCTGGCCGAGATCGCGGGGCTGCCGGCGGTGACCACGCAGCCCGCCGCTGGGTCGCAGGGGGAGCTCACGGGGCTGATGCTGATGCGGGCGTACTTCGCCGATCGTGGCGAGGGTGAGACGCGCGACACGATCATCACCGCGGATACCGCGCACGGCACGAACCCCGCGTCGGTGACGATGGCGGGCTACCGCCTGGAGAAGGTGGCCACCACGGACCGGGGCAACCTCGACCTCGACGATCTTCGCGCCAAGGTGAGCGAGCGGACGGCGGGGCTGATGCTCACGAACCCGTCGACGCTCGGCCTCTTCGACGAGGGGATCGAGCAGGTGGCCGAGATCTTCCACTCGCGCGGCGCCCTCCTCTACTACGACGGCGCCAACCTGAACGCGGTGGTCGGGATCTCACGGCCCGGCGACATGGGCTTCGACATCGTCCACTACAACCTGCACAAGACCTTCTCACAGCCCCACGGCGGTGGCGGCCCCGGGGCCGGCCCCGTCGCCGCGCGTGACTTCCTCGAGCCCTTCCTGCCCTCGCCCGCCGTGGTGCGCGAGGGGGAGGCGTTCCGCCTCGACCACGACCGCCCGAAGTCGATCGGCCGTGTCCGTGGGTACGCGGGGCCGTTCGGCGTCTTCGTCCGCTCCTATGCCTTCATGCGCGCGTACGGCCCCGCCCTGCGAGAGATGTCCGAGATGGCCGTGCTCAACGCCAACTACGTGCTCGCGGGCCTCCGGGACGCATACGAGCTGCCCTACGACCGGCACTGCATGCACGAGTTCGTGCTCTCCGCGCGCCGCCTCAAGCGCGAGCACGGCGTGACCGCGCTCGACGTCGCGAAGCGGCTGATGGACTCCGGCATCCACCCGCCGACGATCTACTTCCCGCTCGTCGTCCCCGAGGCGCTGATGATCGAGCCGACGGAGACGGAGACGAAGGAGCGGCTGGACGGGTTCGTGGCGGCGATGCTCGAGATCGCACGCGAGGCGGCCGCGGACCCGGCGATCCTGCACGGGGCGCCGCACACCCGCCCGGTGCGGCGGCTCGACGAGGTGCGCGCCGCCAAGGAGCCCGTCGTCCGCTACGACCCCGACCGCGTCGACGTCGCTGTGAGCCCCGCGTCGTGAGCGCGTCCCCATCCCATGCGACGCGTGAGCAGCTCGAGGCGGGCCTCGAGCAGCTGCGGGCCTCGCCGCGCGGTGAGGGCGCCGTGCTGCTGATCGTCGGTCGACCCGCCGTGGACGGGCGCGAGGTGCTCGAGGAGGCGGCGCTCGACGTCGACGACGGCCTCGTCGGCGACAACTGGCGATCGCGCGGTCGCTCCGGCGGACGCGCAGCGAACCCCGACGCCCAGTTGACGGTGATGAACGCAAGGGCCGCCGCGCTGATCGCGGGCGACCGGGAGCGGTGGCCGCTCGCGGGCGACCAGCTCTACGTCGACCTCGACCTGAGCGACGAGCACCTGCCGCCGGGGACACGGCTCGCCGTGGGGTCGGCGGTGATCGAGGTGACCGCGGAGCCGCACACGGGGTGCTCCAAGTTCAGCGCGCGCTTCGGGCTCGCAGCGCTGGAGCTCGTCAGCTCCCCGGAGGGTCGCTCGCTCAACGTCCGCGGCATCAACACCCGCGTGGTCGCGCCGGGCACCGTTCGCGTGGGAGACTCGATCAGGAGGCTCTGAGAGGCGTTGCGGGCGGACGCCGTGGGCTGCGGCCGACGCGTGACCCCAGGGCGTTCGACGATGCCTCGCGCCGGGGGTCGGGCTTCAGCCGGACTTGCCCTTCTGCGACCCGGTCGTGAGCCCGGCCTGCGCCGCGCCTCAGGCGACGGCCGCCTCCGACGGCGCCTCCGCCAGCTCGGCGACGAGCGCCTTGACCACGTGCGGGTCGAACTGGGTCCCGGCGCACGAGCGGAGCTCCTCGATCGCCTCGGTCACCGAGATCCCCGGCCGATACGGCCGGTCGGTGGTCATGGCGTCGAACGCGTCCGCCACGAAGACGATCCGCGAGACGAGCGGGATGTGCACCCCGGCCAGCCGGTCCGGGTAGCCGGTGCCGTCCCAGCGTTCGTGGTGGTGGCGCACCCAGGTGGCGGCGGTCGTCGCGCCGAGCGCCTCGAGGATTCGCTGACCGGTCACCGGGTGCTGCTCCAGCGTCGACCACTCGTCGTCGACGAGGGGCTCCCGCTTGGTCAGGACGTCGATGGGGACGACCAGCTTGCCCACGTCGTGGAGGCGCGCGGCGAGCCGCACGGCCTCGATCTGGTCGGCCTCGACGCCCAGGCGCAGCGCGACGCGCACTGCCAGGTCGCCCACGCGGCGCGCGTGGCCGGAGCGCAGCTCGTGGTTGTCGCCGGCGTCGGCGGCGTCGACGATCTCGGCGAGCTGCCAGATCGCGCGCTCCTGGAGCGGGACGGGGAAGGGGAGCACGGCGGCCTCGGTGTGGGGATCGGCGTACGCCTCGACGCGGTTTCGTCCGCGGTGCTTGGCGCGGTAGAGGGCGGCGTCCGCCGCGCCCACGAGGCGGTCGACGTCGTCGCCGTCCCCGGGGAAGGAGGCGATGCCGATCGACACCGTCACCGTCCCCGCGATGCTCTCCTCGTCGGCGATCCGGCGGCGCAGGTCCTCCGCGGCGCGGGTGGCCTGCTCGGCCGGGCGGTGCACGACCACAGCCAGCTCGTCGCCTCCGAGGCGGAACGCCTCACCGTCGCGACCGACGTGAGCCGCGAGCCCTGCGAGGATCGTGTCGCCCGCCTGGTGGCCGTGGCGGTCGTTGATCTGCTTGAAGCCGTCGACGTCGAGCATCAGCAGCGTGAACACGGGGGGTGGCTGGAGCGTGCCGCAGGTCAGCTCCGCGAGCCGCTCCTTGAAGGCGCGGTGGTTGCCGAGGCCCGTGAGGGGATCGGTCTTCGCGAGGCGCATCGCCTCGAGGGCGCCGTGCACCGAGCGCTGGTAGAGGGCGATCGCCACGAGCGGGCCGACGAGGGCGCCGAGCATGAGCGGAGAGCGCTCCCACAGCACCTCCAGCATCAGGGAGATCGAGCCCATGATCGCGAAGGGGATGCTCGTCCAGCGCACGGCCTGGAGCAGCAGCTCCGCCAGAGGCGCCCCGGACGCGCGGGCGACGACGAGCGAGACGAGGCAGACGTTCACGATCCAGAACGCGAAGGCGCCGACGACGGCAGCGAGCACCATCACGGCCGCGCCGCTGCCCATGGTCGCGCCTCCGGCCACGGCGATGGCGCCTGCCGCCGCGCCCGAGGCGAGCGCGTAGGTCGCGGAGTTGAAGACCACCCGGTCGAGCGGCCGCCGCTGGACGAGCTCGATGCCGACGCGCGTGAGGGCGCCGGCCATCACCGCCAGGCGCCAGTCGAAGAGGAGCGCAGCGCCGACCAGGAACGACGCGGCCAGCGAGACGCCGCTGCCGGAGAACCCCTCCACCGGCACCGGGTTGGCCTCGGCGACGGTGGCGGCGATCAGGAGCGCCAGCGCGCCCACGAGCGCTGCGGTGCCGGGCGGCTCGCTCACCAGCGCCGCGAGGGCCGCCGCGACGAGGATCGCGCCGGCAGTGGCGACCGGGACGACGACGGCCATGACGGACGACGGGACCCGTGAGGGTCCCGTCTCCGTCTCGGTTGCCGCAGCGCTGCTCACGACGCCCCTAGAACGTCAGGAACGAGCTGCAACCCCAGTGAAACGCGCCGCCGATCGCCGCGAACGCGACGAGTGCCATCACCGCCATCAGCGTGACGATGCTCCGCCAGTGCACCATGAGTCCTCCTGTGTGCCGCAGTTCCGGGCTTCTCCATCAGCCCGACTCACATGGTCGGCGGGGCGGCTGCCCGCGCATCACCCCGAAGGGGTATGTATCGGCGGCGACAGGCCGCGGTCACGGCGACGCGCGACGGTAGACCGGGTCAGTCCGTCGAGGACTGGCCGAGGCGTGCGGCCGGACGTGCCGTCGTGCGCGGCCGCGCGGCGAGCTGCCCGCAGGCGGCGGCGATGTCGCGGCCGCGCGTGAGGCGAACCGTGGTCGGCACGCGCGCCCGGTCGAGCTCGGCCTTGAACGCGTCGATCGCCGCCCGGGACGAGCCCTCGTAGGGGCCGGTCGGGTTGTAAGGGATGAGGTTGACCTTGAACGCGTCGCGGCCCAGCGCCCGGGCGAGCAGCCGGGCCTGCTCGGGCCGGTCGTTGACCCCGGCCAGCATCACGTACTCCACGAACACCCGACGTCGCGTCCGCTCCCAGTGACCGCGGCAGACGGCCAGCACGTCGGCCAGCGGGTAGCGGTCCTCCACCGGCATCAGCTCGCGGCGCAGCACGGGGTCGGCGGCGTGCACGGAGATCGCCAGCCGTACGGGAACCGTCACTTCCGCCACGAAGCGCGAGAGCCCCGGAAGCCACCCGACCGTGGAGACGGTCGTACGCCGGTGGGTGACTCCGACGTCGGGAAGCCGGAGCGCGGCCTCGACGACGGGCTCGACGTTCATCATCGGCTCGCCCATGCCCATGAACACGACGTGGTCGACGTCCTCCAGACGGCGGAAGTGGAGCACCTGGTCGAGGATCTCCGACGCCGTGAGATTGCGGCCGAAGCGCATCTGCCCGGTGGCGCAGAAGGTGCACGTGAGCGGGCAGCCCGACTGCGACGAGACGCAGACCGACCGCCGTCCGTCCCGGTAGCGCATCAGCACCGCCTCGACCGGGTGGGCGTCGGCCGTGTGGAACAGCGTCTTCACCGTGCCGTCCTTCGAGCGCGCCTCGGTGACCACGTCCAGCGTGGAGAAGGGGAGGTCGGCCGTGAGCGCGTCGCGGAGCGTGCGGGGGACGTTCGTCATCGACGCGTAGCCGGGCGCCCCGCGGGCGGCCCAGCTCCACACCTGCGCCGCGCGGAAGCGAGGCTCGCCACGGGCGGCCAGGACATCCTCGAGCTGTGCGAGATCCACGGGCGCACGGTAGCGTCTCACTCGTGATCGACCTGCGCTCCGACACCGCTACGCGCCCGACCCAGGGGATGCGCGAGGCGATCGCGGCGGCCGCGGTCGGCGACGAGCAGAAGCGCGAGGACCCCTCCGTCAACGCGCTGCAGGAGCGCGTGGCGGCGCTGCTCGGGCAGGAGGCGGCCGTGTTCCTGCCGACGGCGACGATGGCGAACCAGATCGCGCTCAAGCTGCACGGCCGGCCGGGCGACGTGCTGCTGGCGGAGCGACACGCCCACGTCGTGATCTACGAGTACGGCGGTGCTGCGGCGCACGCCGGGCTGATGGTGGAGCCGATCCCTGGGAGAGCGGGGCGCATTTCGCCCGAGCAGCTCCGCGTCGCCGCTGCGCCGAGCTCCAAGGTCGCGGATCAGCGCGCCGCGGTGCTCGCGCTCGAGGACACGCACAACTCGTCCGGGGGTCGGTGCTGGCCGCTCGACGAGCTCGAGGAGGTCGTGGCCACCGCCCGCGAGCTCGGGCTGGCCACGCATCTCGACGGCGCGCGCCTGCTCAACGCAGCCGTGGCGCAGGGCGTCGCGCCGGCGGAGATCGCCGCGCGCTTCGACACGGTCACGCTGTGCCTGTCGAAGGGGCTCGGCTGTCCGCTGGGCGCGATCCTCGCGGGGAGCGCGTCGATGATCGAGCGTGCCTGGCGCGAGAAGCACCTGTTCGGCGGCGCGATGCGCCAGGCCGGCATCGTCGCCGCCGCGGGCATCTACGCGCTCGACCACCACGTCGAGCGGCTGGCCGACGACCACGAGCGCGCGCGGCGACTGGCCCGTGCGTGGGCCGAGGCCGGCCTCCCGGTCGACCTCGGGCAGGTGGAGACGAACTTCGTGCAGCTCGACGTCGGGGCGCTCGGGCTCGACACCGCGGAGGCGCTGCTACGCCTCAAGGACGCGGGTGTCGGCCTCTCGACCACGATCCACCCGTCGGTGCTGCGCGCCGTCACGCACCTCGACGTCGACGACGCGGCCGTCGACGCCGCCTGCGCGCTCGTCCCGGACGCGCTCGGTGCCCGTGTCGGCGCCTGACGAGCTCCCGCGCGAGCTCGACCGGCTGCTCGCGACGGCGCAGGCGGAGCAGCGGATGCCGGCGGTGGCCGCGTCGGTGTTCCGCGACGGCGAGGTCTTGTGGGAGCGCGCGCTGGGGCTGGCAGACGTCGAGGCGGGCGAAGACGCGACCACGGGCCACGCGTTCCGCATCGGCTCGATCACGAAGACGTTCACGGCCGTGTGCGTGATGCAACTCCGCGAGCAGGGACTCGTCGAGCTCGACGAGCAGCTGCGCACGTACGTTCCCGAGGCCCCCGTCGGCCCCACCGTGCGACAGGCGCTGGCGCACCTCACCGGGGTCCAGCGTGAGGTGCCGGGGAACATCTGGGAGACGCTGGTGATGCCCACCCGGGAGGACGTGCTGGCGCGGCTCGAGGACACCGAGCAGGTGCTCTCGCCCAACGAGCGCTTCCACTACTCGAACCTCGTGTTCTCGCTCCTCGGCGAGCTGCTCGTCCGTCGCTCCGGCCGCTCGTATCACGAGCTCCTGCGCTCTCGCGTCCTGCAGCCGCTCGGTCTCGACGCCACCGCGCTCGTCCCGGAGGGGCCGCGTGCCGCCGGCTACCTCGTCGAGCCGTGGTCGGACGCCGTGCACCGCGAGGCCGACGTCGAGATCCCGGAGCCGCCGGCGGCGATGGGGCAGCTCTGGAGCACCGTGGGCGACCTCGCACGCTACGGCGCGTTCCTCTGCGACGGGCACGACGACGTCCTGCCGAGACCCGTGCTCGACGAGATGACGACGGTGCACACGATCCTCGACCCGGAGCGCTGGACGGTCGGCTGGGGCCTCGGGCTGGCGCTCGTGCGCTCCGGCGAGCGGGTGCTCGCGGGCCACGGGGGTGCGATGCCGGGCTTCCTCGCGTGGCTGCTCGTGCACCGGGTCGAGCGCACCGGCGCGGTGGTGCTCACGAGCTCGGGCGCGGGGCCGAAGGTGGACGCGCTCTGCCTCCGCCTCGTCGAGGCGGCGCTCGACGCGCTCCCGCGCGTCCCGGAGGCGTGGCGTCCCGGCCCCGTCCCGGACGACGTCGCCCCCCTGCTCGGCAGCTGGTGGACGGAGGGGCATGAGGTGGTCGTCTCACATCTCGGGGACAGGCTCCAGCTTCGTGTCGTGGGTGCCCCTG
>JAOUEK010000550.1 GCA_029858755.1 Thermoleophilia bacterium | reverse complement strand
CTCGTCCCTGGTCTGCCACGCCCAATAGCAAACAAACGCGTGAGCAACCGCGACCGCGATGTTGGGACTGAAACAGAACGCGAGTTCGGCTGGGTTGAGACTCTCGGTGCCGCTCGGATCCACCTTCGCAACCGGCGAGTTGCCCGCGTACCCAAACCCATTCGCCTCCGCCCGCGCCGGATCCGGCTGCAGGAAGCGGCCGAGGACGGATGAGTAGTGGCGGGCATGCATGTAGTGCAGGCCTAGCCCGAAGGCGTCATCCCACTGGACGTCGTAGGCGCCCACATAGAGGTAGCGGAAGCCGAGATCGCCGATCGAGTTGTGGGTGCTGGTCGTCGGCGCACCCCACGTCCCGTAGGTGTAGCTGTTGGCCAGGGTTAGCGTGCCATCGCCGTTCATCCGCCAGAGGGCGCTCGCGTCGCCGTGGCCGTTCCAGACGACGAGGTAGGTCCCGGCGTCGGTCTGGCCAGGGGGCACGACGACCTTGACGATCATCCCCGCGTCGTTGGTCACGAACTCTCTGGTGAGGGTGCCGTTGACCACCTCGGCAACGACGGCGTCGCCGTGGTGGCGGAACTCGGTCGTCGTGACCGGAGTGCCCGCGGCCGGGGTGGCCACGATCTTCGTCCGATGGCCCTCGCCGTCGTAGCTGAAGGCGACGGTGTCGACCGAGCCGCCGCAGGCCGTCGCCTTGCAGGCGGTCACCAGCCGGCCCGCCGCGTCGTACTCGTACGTCCAGGAGATGCCGTTGTCGGTGAGGGTGGCCGTCCGCCCGGCCGAGTCGTAGGACACGGTGCAGCTCGGTGACGAGCAGCTCGTCAGCTGGCCCTCCGCGCTGTAGGTGAACGAGCGGCCGGCCGCGGTCAGGCGGTTGCCGGCGTCGTCGTAGGTGAAGGCCTCGTCGTTGGCGCCCGCTGAGCAGGCGGCGCCGGTGTTGCGGTAGGTGAGCTGGTTGCGCGCGTCGTAGCAGTAGCGCCGGTCAGTGCTGGCCGAGCCGTTGGACTCGTTGACGGTCGTCCGGTTCGCGTTGTCGTCGTAGGCGTAGGTCGTGGAGCCGGTCGCGCTGGTCGAGGCGCAGGCGTGCCCTGAGCTGAGCGTGCACAGCCGGTGCGAGAGCCCCGTCAGGCGATGCTCGGCGTCGTAGGCGAACAGGCTCTGGTGCTCCTTCGTGCCGTCCGTGCCGGTCGGGGTGTAGACCGCCGCCGGCTGGTAGTTGTGGTCGGGGTCAAATGCGGTGGTCTGGTCGGTCGCACTGTCGGCCAGGCCGATCCGTCCGCCGCGGGCGTCCCAGCTCGAGCTCGTCGAGCTCGTCGGCGAGTCGGCCCACGGCACGGTGCCCACCGGCAGGCAGTCGCCGACGGTCGCCGACGGCGCCCAGTAGCAGCGATCGGTGGGGTTGCCGACCGGGTCGTGGGTCGTCTTGACCGTCGAGCCGTCGGCGCGCGCCTCGGCCTGGACCTGATCGAGCAGGTTGACGGTGAACGTCGTGGTCGTCGTCGAGCCACTCTTCTTGACCGCGACGGTGAGCGCGTTGCCGGCCCCGTCGAAGGTGGCGTCGAAGGGCCGATCGCCGCTGTCGGCGCCCGCGGTGACCTCGGTCCGGGTGGCCCGCCCGAGTCCGTCATAGGTCGTCGTCGTGGTTCGGCTGTCGGCGCCCGAGGTGCACGTCCCGCCGGCGAGGCCGTCGGTCCGGGTCAGCGCGAGATCGCGGTAGTCGTAGGTGGCGGTGGCACAGGTGAAGCCGTCGTCGGTCTCCAGCGTCCGCCCGCCGAGGTCGTACGCGTAGTCGGAATCCGGACCTTGGGGGTGGTACTGGGAGGAACCGACCTGACCCCGTGATCGAACCGAACGCATCGTCGGAATCGACAAGACCAACGGCCCTCGAGATCCGGTGCAGATGCGCACCGCAGGCCTCATCGGACTGGCTCCCGGTATCCCCGCCGTCGCGCCAGAAGCCGGGTGACGCGCGGGGGATCCTTTTAGGACGCCTCCCACAGACTCGGGACTTGCGGCGATCAAGGCTGCGATTCCTGAACGTGCCCGCCGTTGGGAGCCCGG
>JAOUEK010000548.1 GCA_029858755.1 Thermoleophilia bacterium | reverse complement strand
GGCGACCCCGCCGACTTCGAAGCCGAAGCCGAAGCCGAAGGTGACGCCGAAGGCGAAGCCGAAGAAGGTCGACCTCTGCCGGACGATCCGCGTGACGCCGAAGATGGTCAAGGCGAACGGCCGTGCCCAGACGCTCGTCGTCACCGTCGTGCAGGGCAAGAAGCCGGCGAAGGGCGTGAAGGTCCGCATCAAGGGCCCCGGCATCAAGAAGGCCGTGGTCACGAACGCCAAGGGCAAGGTGAGGGTGCGCCTGACCCCCCGCACCTCGGGGATCGTCATGCTCACCATCGTCAACGCCAAGCCGTGCAACACCCAGCGGATCGGAGTGGTGGGCGTCTTCGAGCCGCCGGTGACGGGGTAGGGGAGACGATGTCGGTCGGCGCCCACGTGACGAGGCCCCGGGCGCCGGCCGGGCGCCGCCCTACGGCGAGGGCGCGGCGGGCGGCGCCCGTCCTCGCCTCGGCGCTCGTGCTCGCAACGACGCTCGCGCTGAGCCTGACCCCGGTCGGCGAGACGGCGAGTGGCTCCCCGGCGACCGGCGTCGCTCGGGTGGAGGTCGTCGGCTCGGGCCCCATCGTCTGGCGCCAGGTGGCGGTGCGCGGTGCGCCCAGCCGGTCGGCACGCGTGCTCGTGACGCTGACCGAGTTCCGCGACGACTTCCGGCCGCGCGTGCTCCTCGCGGTCGACGCCGTCCGTCACCGGGTGACGGGTCGGCCCACCTGGTACCGCGTCACCGTCCCGGGCCGGCCGAACGGGCGCACCGGGTGGGTGCCGGCCGCCAGCCTCGACCTCGCGCCCGTCGACCGCTGGCTCGTCGTCTACCGGGGAGCCCGGAAGTGGGAGCTGTACGTCGACGGCCGCCTCCGCCGCACGGGGCCCGTCGCGGTCGGCGCAGCCGGGATGGAGACGCCGCTCGGGCTGTTCTTCGTGCAGGCGAAGTTCGTCCCCACCTGGCCCGTGCTCGGCGCCTACGCGTTCGAGACGAGCGGCTACTCGAAGCTGTCGGACTGGCCGGGTGGCGGCGTCGTCGGCGTGCACGGCACGAACACCCCCGGCCTCATCGGGCAGGCGGTCTCACACGGCTGCGTCCGGCTGCACAACCGGGACATCCTCTTCCTGCGCTCGGCGATGTCGGTGGGCACGCCGGTCAAGATCGTCCCCGCGTAGGGCGCGCCACATGCGCAGCGTGGGCGTGGGCGCGGGTGAGCTTCCGCGTGTGCGGCTTCCGGTCGGACACTCGCGTGGCGTGGGCGTGGGCGGTGTCGTGTCCGACTGAAGTCGGACACGGGTGAGCCTCCCCGGGTGTCCGACTTCCAGTCTGACACCCGCGGTGAGGTCGACTGGGTACGCGGCCCGGCTCGGCTACGCGCTCGCGGCCAGGAACGCGTACGGGCGTGCCGTCTCGGCGAGCGAGCGCGGGCCGCCGGCCGGCGCGAGCGCCCGCAGCGTGAAGCCGCGGTCGAGGAACGTGGCCCCGGCCGGGAACGTCCTCCAGCTGCCCCCGCGCGCTCCGGCGACCTGAACGCCCTCGAAGCGGAAGCCGAAGCGGTTGCAGACTTGCCGGCCGCCGTTCCACGACTCTGCAGTGGCGATCGGCTTCCAGCGGCCGCTGGAGCCGGGCAGATGAATCGGCTCGGTGGCAGGCTTGCCGTCGACCCACACGCGCCAGCGGTCGCGCATGCCTGCGACCTCGAGCACGGCGAGGGAGTGGGCTTCGCCGAGAGCGACGCCCTGCAGCAGCGGCCGGAACGCCGTCGAGCCGCTCGCCCGCGTGATCTCCGCGTAGACGAGTGGGGGCGTCGCCGGCAGCAGCGCGATGCCGGCCTGCAGCCACTGCGTCCGGCCGTTCGCTCCCGCCCCGGGGCCGCCGACGCCGACCCATCCTGCGGCGTGCCCGGCGCGGACATCCGGAGCGGTCGTCGCCGCGATCGTCGCCCGGACGCCGTGCGCCCGCGCGCTCGCCTCACGGCCCGCGTAGGCGTACCCGGGCGAGCCGTGCGCGCCCGAGCCGCAGGCGGTGGCCGTGGCCGAGACGGTCGACGAACCGATGCCCGCCGCAAGC
>JAOUEK010000549.1 GCA_029858755.1 Thermoleophilia bacterium | reverse complement strand
AGCGAGGCGGTGAGCCGGGCGTTCTGCGTCAGCGTTCCGGTCCAGCCCCCCGGCGGTCGCTCGTACACGAAGACCGCTCCCTCGCCGCTCGCGGCATGGAAGAGCTCGTAGCTGTCCGCGCCTACGGCGATCAGGTCGCCCTCGATCGCGACCGAGATCCCGACGTGCTCGTTCGCGTTGAAGGGGTTGGGATTCGTGACCTCGAGGCGCGCGTCTGGCGTGAGCGTTCCGCTCCAGCCGCCCGGCGGCTTCACGAAGACGAAGGCCACGCCCTCGTCGCTGCTCGGCCCGAAGAGGTCGTAGTAGGGCGCGCCCACCACGATCACGTCGCCGTCGACGGCGACCGAGGCACCGAAGCGTTCGTCGCCGCCGTAGGGGTTTGCGGGCGAGGCGACGAGGCGGGCCGCGATCTCCCAGCTGTCTCCTGCCTGCGAGCGCAGGAAGACGCTGGCCGACCCCTCGTCGCTTCCGACGTGATCGTCGCCGGGGTGCCCCACCACGAGCGTGTTCTCGTCGATCGCGACGGCCGCGCCGAAGGCTCCCAACGCGGAGGCGTCGAAGCCAAAGGCGGCGACCCGCGCGTCCTCGATGCCCTGGCTCACCCACGCGCCGGCGGGCGCGCGAAAGGCATCGACCGCTCCGGCGTCGAGGGCGGCCACATCGCTCTTGACCGAGCCCGTCACCAGCCACGACGCCGAGAGCGAGACCGCCCCGCCGAGCTCGGCACCGGCCTCGCCCGCTTCGAGGCGCGCCCCGGGTACCAGCGTCCCGGCCCAGCCGCCCGGAGGTTGCTCGAAGAGGAAGGCGGCTCCCTCGTTGCCGGCGCCGAAGCCCGGAGCGCCGAGGACGGCCTTCGCTCCGGCGAGCGAGACCGAGGTCCCGAGGCGATCGCCGGTCGCCGACCCGGCACCAGGGCCGAGCGTCGCCGCGAGCGTCCACACGCTTCCCTGGCGCAGGTAGACACGGGCCTGCCCCGTGCTCGCGGACGCTCCCGGAAGACCCGCCACGAGCTGCGTCCCGTCGGTCGCGAGTCCGCGCCCGAGCTCCGCTGCCGCCGTTCCCACGAGCTGCTGGGTCGGAACGGCGTTCGACCAGCCACCGCCCGGCTGCGCGTAGAGGGCGACGCCGCCCGCGTCGACGGCGGGGCCGGCGTCGCGCGCAGGCTCGCCGAGCGCCACCCAACCGCCGCCCGCGGCCACCGCGCTGCCGAGCAGTGCCATGGCCTGGGGAGTGGCGGAGCTGAGCTTCGCCACCTGCGCGAAACCTCCGCCGGTGTCCTCGAAGAGGTAGCCCGCACCGGCACCGACCTGGGACGAGACGGTCGCAGAGGGGGCGCCCGCGACGAGCAGCGCGCCGTCGAGAGCCACCGACCAGCCGAAGTCCGCGCCCGGCGCTCCGTCCGCGGCGAGCAGCGTCTGGTCCGGGCTGCGCTGCCCGGCCCAGCCCCCGATGGGCTCGGCATAGAAGTAGACCGCTCCGGAGCCAGCCGCGGCGCCGGGGGCGCCAACCGCCACCGTGATCCCGTCCGCCGAGACGGCGACGGCGTGGCCGAGGCGACGCCCGGGGGTGGCGTCGGGCGAATCGAGGCGCGCCGCGATCTCCCAGGACAGCCCGACCACGGAGCGCCGGTAGACGTAGACCTGCCCGAGGTCGATGCCATCGCCCGCATCGGGATCCCGGTCCGCGAGGGGAGCGCCCACGACGAGCGTCGAGCCGTCCGCGCTCACCGCAACCGCCGCGCCGAACTGATCGCCGGTGAGCGCGTTGGGCTGGAACGCTTCGAGCCGTCGCACCTCGAAGGGGCCGAGCAGCGGAGCGGCCGCCAGCGCCGCCTCGGAGAACGCGCCGTCGAGCAGCAGCGCAGACGCAACCCCCCACAGAAGGGTCCACCACAGCATCGCATTCCGTTCACTCATCTGGCCGTGGCTGCGCTCCGGATCTCCCCGCTGGCGCCGTCCTGCTTGGGGAGCCAGGGATGTGTTGTTTTCGACCCAACGTAATCGTGGCCTTAACCGGATGCTTCGTGGCGCTTGCGTCCGCACCCAGGGGGGTGGTAAACCTC
>JAOUEK010000546.1 GCA_029858755.1 Thermoleophilia bacterium | reverse complement strand
CCCGGCAGCGCGGGGTCAGCCGTCGGCGCGACTGCGTCTGTCGCGTCTTGCCGGGCGGGGTGAGGCTGAAGCCTCACCCCGGCAGCGCGGGGTCAGCCGTCGGCGCGACTGCGCCCGTCGCGTCTCGTCCCGCGTCGTCCGGGGTCAGGCTTCAGCCTGACCCCGCCGTTCGCGTCCCGTGCAGCGTGTGCGCGGCGCGAAGCGCCGTCAGGCGACGACGTCGCAGCTCAAGTACTCGAGCGCGACGAGGGTCTCCTCGGCGAAGCGCTCGGCGGCCTCGGAGGTCGCGAACCGGAACGGCCGGCGCACGCCGCCCTCGCCAGGCGGCAGCGTGACCGGGAACACCTCGGCCTCGACCGTCACGGACTGGTCGCCGTCGGCGACGGCGGTGAGCTTGACGACCGGCCGCCCCTCGCGGCGTACTTCGTACGCGTAGAGCTCGCCGCTCTGCGAGGCGGCCTTGGTGCGCTTGGCTCCGCGGAGCGGCGGGGTCAACGCCCGGCGCCCGCGTTGCGCGCCGCCTGCGCGACGAGCGCGCTGTCCACGGCGGTGTCGAAGCGGGTGGCGATCTTGCCGGGGCGCTTGACGACCAGCACGACCGGGGCGCTCGCTGTGCCGGCGAAGGGCTGAACCTGACGCGCCGTCGCCTCGTCGAGGACGTTGAGGGCGACGAAACCGGCACCGACCTCCTTGGCGCCCGCCCGTGCCTGCGCGACGGCCGCACGGTCGCTCTTCGACGTCCCCGAGTAGACGGAGGCGACGACGACCTTCGAGAACCGCAGCTTGGTGGCCAGCGGCTTCGGGACGTCGGGCAGGATCACGATCTTCGGCTTCGCCGTGGTCGAGGCCTTGGAGGGCGTCGCCGGGGCCGGCGCAGCGGGGGTCGCGGTCGCAGGCGGAGCCGACGAGCCGGAGTCGTCGTCGCTCAGCAGCAGCGGCCGGGCGACGAGGAACATTGCGGCGGCGGCCAGCACTGCGCCGAGCAGCACGATCATGCGCGTGGGGATGGCGGTAGCGGTCACGGGGTCGTTATCGGCAGGTGCGGCCGACTCCTTTACGCCTTCTCACCCATCCGGTCGGGGGCCTCCACGAAACGTGGGATCCCTGCAAGGCAGGCGACCAGCCGGCTGCCCGACGCCAGCAGGGGACGAGTCGCCCGCAGCTCGGCCGTCCACGGCCCCGTCGTCTCGACGGGGAGGCGCAGCACGACCCGACCCCCCGGGGGAACGACGACCGAGCGCTCGACACCGGGGGCCGTGATCGAGATCTCCGCGGCCGGCCAATCGGCCGGAAGGGACAGGGGCAGAACCAGGGTGCCGGTGCGCCGACCGTCCGCATCGGGCCACACGGTGACGCTCGAGCGGGCACCGAGCATCCCGTCGAAGTAGCGACCGGCGAGGAGCAGCGAGAGCCGCGGCGCATCTGGCGACGACCACAACGCCGCGTTGATCGTGCGTCGCACGAGCCGTGCGTCCTCGAGGACGGCCCACGACGCGTACTCCTCGACGAGCAACGGCCCGCGCACGATCTCGTCGTCTGCGCGGATACGGCCATCGCGATCGACCGAGACAGCGCGCGACCCGTAGGCATCGACGCCGCTCGAGTCATCCATCTGCAGGATCTCGACCAGCGAGGTGTTCCAGAAGAGCTGCGAGGAGATCTGCACCCGGCTGGAGTACGGCGTCTGCAGCACCGCCACGTCACGCAGGCCCGAGGCGTCCACCCAGCTCTGGTTCGGATCGCCGAAGGTCAGCTTCGTTCGCTCGCTCTGCGTCGCGTCGTAGCGGAGGGCGCCGGCTCCCAGGGCGATCAGCACCATCCCTGTGGCCACGAGGGTGATCGGGAGCGCGGTGCGCGGACGCGCGGCGGCCGCTGCAGCGACCAGCGCGAGCACCCCCGCGCCGAGGCCGACGACGAGCCCGGCCGAGCCGTTGCCGAGTCGTGTCACGAGCTCGTCGAAGGCCCAGAGCGTCGGCGAGTCCTGCTTGCCCGTGAGCGCGGAGTACCCGGTCAGCGGGACGAGCGCGGCGGCGAGCAACAGCAGACCGCCGAGCACGGCGACAGCGGCCCGCA
>JAOUEK010000547.1 GCA_029858755.1 Thermoleophilia bacterium | reverse complement strand
CGCGGCGGCGAAGCAGGAGGGGACGACGACGAGCCAGGGAGCCGTGGCCCCCGCCGGCGCGTCGCCGCCGCCGACGCCGAGCGCGAGCAGCAACGCGGCCGCCCAGGCACCGATGCCGAAGAGGACGTAGAAGAGCGTGTTCAGCCCGAGCACGCGCGTGAGCGCCTCGCGGGTCGGGAACCGCGCGCGACGGAAGCACCAGTACGTCACCGCGAGCGCGCCGGCACCACCTGCGACGACGACTCTCGTGGCGCCGATCGAGGCGAGCATGACGTGCACCGACAGGCCGGCGCCAGAGTCCGGGCCGCCCCGCCAGCGGAATCCCTCGCGGTAGACGCCCGCGTAGCCCGCGAGGGCAGCCATCTCGGCGAGCAGGCAGAGGGGGAACCACGCGGCGTTCGCCTCCGCGAGCTCCGCCCGCACCTCGGAGAAGCCGGCGGCCCGGGCGATCAGGAGGGCGACGCCGACCGCGACGAGGGCCGCGGCGACGACCCCGACGGCGATCCGGCGCCCAGGCGGCGCCGGTCTTCCTGTGGACGAGTCGGCGCTCATTCGTGACGCATCGGGGCTCGCTGCGTCACGCGAGACGCCTCGCCGCGCGCCCGAGCGCGGCGCCCGCCACGGCGTCGAGCACGTAGTGGTTCCCCGTCGCCGCGACCACGACGGAGACGAGGGGTGCGTACGAGCGGGCCAGCGCCCTCGCGGCGGGAGACTTCGCCCGCCCGGCGATCGCGCCGCCCGTCAGCACCGCGAACGTGACATGGAGGCTCGGCATCGCGGCGACCGGGTTGTAGAAGCGCACGAGGAGCGGATGCTCGATGTCGAACCCGCTCACCTCGGAGATCGTGTCCACGAAGCCGTCGAGCACGCGCGGAGGCTCCGTCGGGAAGGCGAGGAAGAACGGCTGCGCTCCGAGGTGCGCGAGGACGCACGCGCGGCGCAGCCGGTGGTACTCGGGGTCGCGGCGGCGGTAGAGGTGCATCAGCCAGCCGACCGTCAGTGTGACGTTGAACAGGCCGTAGCCGACGTTGAGCCCGTGCACGACCCTCGGCACGCGGAGCACCGCACGCTGCAGCGCGGGCTCGACGTGGATGCGGGTGCGCTCCTCGAGCGCGACGATGCGCTCGGCGTTCCGCCGCGCGCGCTCGCGGCCGTCCCCGCGCAGCGCGAGGCGGCGGACGAGCAGGTAGACCGAGTAGACGAGCACGCCGAGCGCCACCTCGCGGCGCAGCGAGAACGCGTTCACGGCTCTTTCCAGGTCATCGGGTACACCGCCGCCCAGTGCTCGGCATGGGTGCGCAGTGTCTCGGTCCAGCGGTCGGCGAGGCGCTGGAGCAGCTCGTGCTCCGCGGCGAGCCCGCCGTCGCGGGGCGGAGGCTCGAGCAGCTGCTCGATCTCGACGCGCCAGCGCCTGGTCGCGACGGGGAGCACCGTGAACGGGACGACCGGCGAGCCGCAGAGGCGGGAGAGCCTCGCGATCCCGGCCGGGAGCTCGACGATCGCATCGAGGAGGCGCACGGGGTACGTGCGCATCCACGGCTTCGCGTAGTCGCCGAGGAGGAGCAGTGCCTCGCCCCGGCGCAGGAGGCGCACGGCCTTCGTCGCCGGCTCCGAGTCGTACAGGATCCCGAGCCCGGCCCGGGCCCGCAGCCCCTCGACGGCCCAGGCCAGCCAGTCGTCGGTGACGACCGCCGTCGTCGGGACGGGGACGACCACGCGCGGGAGCGCGGTCGCAACCTCCCAGCCCCCGACGTGCGTGGACACGAGCAGGATCCCGCTCCCGTGCCCGAGCGCCTCGTCGAGGTGCGCACGGCCCCGAACCTCGGTCGCCGACACGAGCTCGTCCGGTCGCGCGATCGCCCACAGGAAGTCCGCCGACCGTCGCGCCTCGCTCCGAACCTCGCGCCGCACGAGCGCGCGGACGTCGGCGTGCCCCGGGGGCAGGCCGAGCGCGTGGCAGAGGTTCCCGGCGAGGCGGCGCCGCTTCGCCGGCCGCACGGCCCACTCGACGGTCCCGGCCGCTCCGGTGAGCGGGGGAAGCGCCCGGGCGGGGACGCGGCTCACGAGGGCGCT
>JAOUEK010000545.1 GCA_029858755.1 Thermoleophilia bacterium | reverse complement strand
CGGCGGCCGTGGCGCTCCTCCTCGGCGAAGACGACGTGCCCGACCCGCTCGCCCTCCTCCTCGACGGCGTGCAGGACGACACCGGGGCTGGCGAGCCCGTCGGGGAAGAGTCGCGCGAAGTCGCTCCCCGCCTTGTCGCGAGCGGCCTCGGGCGTGAAGCGGGCATGGGCGACCAGTTCGCGGCGTAGGCGACGGTCGCGGCCGAGAGGTACGCGGCGAACTCGTCCTCTCGCAACGGGCGAAGGGTCGTGCTCACCCGACGACCTCGGCTGCGGTGCGCTCGTGCACGAAGGCGGCGAGCCGCGTGAGCACGCCCGGGTCGGTCGCCGGGAGCACTCCGTGCCCGAGGTTGAACACGTGGCCGGGGCGCCCCGCCGCGCGCGCGAGGACGTCCGCGGCCTCCGCCTCGACCACGTCCCAGCCGGCGAGGCAGGCCGCCGGGTCGAGGTTCCCCTGCACCGCCCGGTCACCCGCGAGCGCCCAGCCCTCGTCGAGCGGCAGGCGCCAGTCGAGCCCGATCACATCGCCGCCGGCCGCCGCCAGCTCGGTCAAGAGGTGGGAGGCACCGGTGCCGAAGTGGATCGTCGGCACGTCCACCGCGCCGAGCACGTGCGCACTGTGGCGGGCGACGTGCTCCCTGTAGTGGTGCGGCGCCAGCGCTCCGATCCAGGAGTCGAAGAGCTGGATCACGTCCGCGCCCGCGCGCGCCTTCGCCGCGACGTACGCAGCGAACGTGGCGGCCAGCTTCCGGAGCAGCGCGTCGAAGAGCGCGGGCTCCTCCAGCATCATGCGCTTGGTCACCGAGAACTCACGGCTCGGCCGCCCCTCCACCAGGTAGCCGGCGACGGTGAAGGGGCCGCCGCAGAACCCGACCACCGCCTTTTCGGCGGGAAGGTCGGCCCGCACGAGGCGGATCGCCTCGAGGACGGGCGCGAACGCCTCCTCGGGGTCGGGGACGCGGAGCGCCTCGACGTCTGCTGCGGACCGCACGGGCCGCTCGACGACGGGGCCGACGCCCTCGACCAGGTCGACGGCGACGCCCATCCCGAGCACCGGCGTCATGATGTCGGCGAAGAGCACGGCCGCGTCCACGTCGTGCCTCCGTACCGGCTGCAGCGTCACCTCCGCACAGAGCTCCGGCGTGCCTGCGACCTCGAAGAAGGCGTGGTGCTGCCGGACGGCCCGGTACTCCGGCAGCGAGCGGCCCGCCTGGCGCATGAACCAGACCGGCGTGCGCTCGACCGGCTCACGCCGCGCCGCGCGGACGAGGAGCGGCTCGGTCACGAGGTGAGAGTAGCCTGATCGCGATGAGCGCTGGCGTCGACGCCGTCCCCCTCGCGCCCCGCTGGCACGGCGCCGAGATCGCGGCCGTGCGCGCGGGAGCGCCGGCGCTCGCGCGCGTCACGGTCGAGAACGCCGGCCGGGCGACGTGGCACTCGCTGGGCCGTGACGGGCTGCAGCTCGCGTATCACTGGCTCGACCCGCTCGGCAACCCCGTGGTCTGGGACGGCGCGCGCACCGCCCTGCCCCGCCCGGTCGGCCCCGGCGACTCACTCGACGTCACGGTCGCGGTCGTGGCGCCGCGCCCCCCGGGTCGCTACGTCCTGCGCTTCGACCTCGTCGAGGAGCACCGCTTCTGGCTGGAGGAGCTCGGCTGCGAGACGCTCGACGTCCCGCTCGAGGTGCTCCCGCGGATCGCACGCCGCAGCCTGGGGGTGGTCGTCCACGGCGGAGCCGACGACGACACCGAGGCCGCGCTCGCAGCACAGGAAGAGCCGCTGGCCGAGGCCGGGGCGGAGGCCGAGGCAGTGGCGCACCTCGTCTCCGGGGTGGTGCCGCCGCCAGACTGGTCGCGACGCATCCTCGACGCGCACGCCGAGGGCTGGGCGGCCGTCGGCACGGCTGTCGTCCCCGCCGAGGGCCGGATCGCCGGCCGCCGCGCGCGGCGTGCGCTCGCCCCGTGGGCGCCCGGGGGTCGCAACCCGCGCCTCGGGGCACCACTCCTCCTCCCGAGCCTGCTCGCGGGGATGGAGCCGGGGCGCCATCTCGGACTGCCCGCCCACCTCGGCGGGGAT
>JAOUEK010000544.1 GCA_029858755.1 Thermoleophilia bacterium | reverse complement strand
CATCTCCTCGCCCTCGGCCAGGAGCTCCTCGTGCGCGGCGTCTTCGCCCTCCCCCACGACCTCGGACTCGCCCTCGCCGGAGTCGTGCGACTCCTCGGCGGTCTCGGGCTCGCCCTCGCCCTCGCCCTCGCCGAGCTCGACACCGACGTCGGGCTGGCTCGACTCGGAGTCCCACTCTTCGGGGTCGACCTTGGTGGTCAGGAGCTTCTCGAGCTTCCAGTCCTCCTCGCCGTAGGCGGAGAGCACGTCCGAGGTGTGCAGGAAGCCGTTGCGCCCCTGGCCGAAGTCGATGAAGGCCGCGCCGATGGCGGGCTCGAGGTTGACCACGCGACCCCGGTAGATGTCGTTGACCAGCGACTTGTGGCGTCGCACGGTCATCTGGAACTCGTTGATGCGGCCGTCCTCGACCACGGCCACGCGCGTCTCCTCGCGGTCGACGGCGTTGACCAGGATCACGTTGCGCTTGGCGGTGCGCGGCGGCGGCTCGTCGCCCTCGGGCTCGCGCGCGGCGTTGCGGCCGCGCTTCGAGCGGCGCCGGCCGCGCTTGCCCTTGCGCTCGTCGTCCTCGACCAGCTCGGCGTCCTCGGGCAGCTCCGGCAGCTCTTCGGCGTCCTCGGCGTTCAGCTCGTCGCCGTCCTCACCGGGGATCGTCTCGACCTCGACCGGGCCCTCGGCCTCGGGGCGGCGCGCGTCGCGGCGACCGCCGCGCTTGCCGCGCCGGCGGCGCGCACGCTTGGAGGCGCGCTCGGGCTCCGAGCGGGACTCCTCGGAGGGCTCGGGCCCCTCGCCGTCCTCGGCCTCGTCGGCGGTCTCGCCGGCGCGCTCCTCGGGGGCGCCGGCCGTGCGGCGCTTGCGGCGCCGACGGCGCTTCTTGCGCACGGCCTCTCCCGAAGCCGGAGCGCCGTCGGGGTCCGCGGGGCCGGCCTCGTCGTCGGAGGCGGGCGCACGTTCAGCGGCGCCCTCCTCGGTGTCGCCGGCGGAGGCGGCGCGCTTGCGGCGGCGCACGCCACCGCGCCTGCGGCGCTTGCGCTTGGGCTCGCCGCCCAGGGCCGTCGTCGGACCGTCGGAGGCGGTCCCGTCCCCGGCCTCGGAGTCGGCCAGGTCGTCGTGGGCGGAGGAGTCGTCGCCGAGGCCATCGTGCTCGGCGGAGTGGAGGTACGGATCGCCCTCCGGGCTCGGCTCGCCGTCAGCGGCGACCGAGTGGGTCGAACGGGTCATGTCAGAGTGCTCTCGCGTCCGGGGAAACGGCCGCGCGCGGGCTCGTCGCCCTGGCCCCCGGGGGGACCGGTCGACGCGCACGGGGCCGGTGGAGCGCCAGGATCGGGCCGAGCCCTCGCGCGGGTTCCCCGCGGCGCCGTCGCCCGGGTCGGGCGGGGCGGCAGGCCCCTGGGGGGCCGGGGGGTCGCCGGCGGCTCCCGGGGGACCGGGAGCGGCGGGGTCGGGCGCCCTGGCGGGCTCCGGACTTCGTGTACGGATGGACGTCCGCTACCCGGCGTGCGGGTCGGGGCCGGTTCACCGGTCCCGCGGACGGGTCTCAGCATCCCCTATCGACCCGCCCAGTCGAAGCCCAAAGCCGGAAATCGGCCCCCCCCACGACGACAGCGCCCCGCCCCGGCCGAGGCCGGGGCGGGGCGCATGGATGCAGCAGACCCGGCCGGGCTAGTTGGTGCCCGTGGCGCCGGCGAAGTCCGGGTCCACGAGGCCCTCGAGCTCGTCGCGCAGGCGCGTGTTGCGGCGCTGCAGCTCGTTCTGCAGCAGGCGCTCGGTGTCGGCCGACGAGCGCAGCAGCGAGGGCGTCACGAAGACGAGCAGGCTGCGGCGCTGGCGGTCCTTCTTGCGGTACTTGAAGAGCTCACCCACGATCGGGATGGCCGAGATGTAGGGCACACGGCTGACGGTCTTGACGTCGCTGTCGGTGGTCAGGCCGCCGATCACGGCGGTCTGGCCGCTCTCCATCAGCATGGTCGTCACGATCGTCGACGAGCGCGTGCGCGGCAGCGCGATCGAGCCCGAGAGGCCCGAGGCGCCGATGGTGAACACGTCGAAGCCCGCCGGCGCCAGGGCGCTCGAGCCGGTGCC